>CAMMMH010000001.1 GCA_946497955.1 uncultured Mycoplasmatota bacterium
AATTTAATTTTGAAATTTCTCTAAGGTTTAACATTAAATAAATTAAATATTAACAACTAAAGGCAGCATAACTTACCCCTACTATTGCAATTACCATTACTATTAACACCACTATTATTACGATGTTTTCACGTTTCTTCATTATTTTTCAACTCCTCTTATTTTTAATAGTCTTTCCAAATTACTATCTTCTATACTCTTTTAAATTATCATATTGTGTCAAAAATATCAATATCTTTGACATAATAAAAAGAATAGAATATGCCTCTACTCTATTCTCTTTACACTATGAAAGAAAGTAATTTTATTACTTATATTTACTAAACTGCCTCCCCCCCCAGGTAACTTTTTGTAAACATAGTTTTCTCATACTTTTACCTTCTTTCTTATCTTTGTTAACTTAATAATAACAGAAAAAAAGAACTTAGACAAGTCCTTTTATTCATAATTATCTGCTTTAACTTCCATAAAGCTTTGTGGATGATTACATACTGGACATACATCAAGTGCATCTTTACCAACATATACATGTCCACAGTTACGGCAAATCCAAATCTTGTCTCCATCTTTATGAAATACTTTATCATCTTTAACATTCTTAAGAAGTGTTAAGTATCTTTCTTCATGTTCTTTCTCAATCTTTGCTACACTTTCAAATAAGAATGCTAAGCGATCAAATCCTTCTTCACGAGCAGTCTCAGCAAAGCCTTTATACATATCAGTCCACTCATAGTTTTCACCAGCAGCAGCATCTTCTAAGTTAGTCATAGTATCAGGAATATCTCCACCATGTAATTCTTTAAACCATAGTTTTGCATGTTCCTTTTCATTATTAGCAGTCTCTTCAAAGATAGCAGCGATTTGTTCATAACCATCTTTTCTAGCTTTTGATGCGTAATATGTATATTTATTACGAGCTTGACTTTCTCCAGCGAATGCTGTCATTAAGTTTTGTTCAGTTTTTGAACCTTTTAATTCCATATTTAATACCTTCCTTCTATAATTTATTTATATTAAAGAGATTTCTCTCTTAATATACTACTTCTATCTTTAAAATTAGTATGAATAAGTTTTATTGCTTTAGGACTATTAGGATAGTCAAGATAAGTTTTATAGATATCTATGACATCAGGATTTTTATAACAAAATCTAATACTATTATTTTTATCATCTTCTTCTAAGGATAAAGCACGTTTTTTATTTATTTCATCCATCTTACTAATAGTATTAAGTACTTGTCCACCACCGGAAACACATCCTAGAGGACAATTCATAACTTCAATAAAGTCATAACTATCTAAGTCTTTAAGTACTTCTTCAACATTTTTCATACCTTGGATACTAGCAACTCTTAATTTATATGGGCCAATATTTATCGTTGCCTTATTTATTGTACCACTTTTTTCATTTTCTTCAAGAGCTAAAGAGTCTATAATCTTATCTTCTCCTGTTATTATATAGTTAACACATCTTAAAACTGACTCTAATACTCCCCCACTTCTACCAAAGATAAGTCCTGCACCACTTCCTTTTGATAAAAGAGAATCAAACTCTTGAGGTTTTGTTTTAGTAATATCAATGCCTGATTCTTTTAAAAATAGTACTAATTCACTAGTAGTAAGACATACATCCATTCCCATTTCTGTTCTTCTTATTTCAAACTTCTTAGCAGTACAAGGTGCTACTACAACATTAACTATTTTTTCTTTTGGTATGTTCATCATTTTTAAAAAGTAAGTGTTAATAACAGAACTTTGTATCCCTATTGGACTCTTAACAGTAGATAAATGCTCTAATCTATCCGGATGATATATTTCTAAGTATTTAACCCAGGATGGACAACATGAGGTAAACATAGGTAAAGTACCCTTGTTCTTTAATCTATTAACTAACTCATGGGCTTCTTCCATAACAGTCATATCTGCACCAAAGGTAACATCAAAGACATAGTCAAAACCTACTTCTTTTAAAGCACCAACTAACTCTTTTTCAAGAAATGTACCTGGTTCTAGTCCAAAACCCTCACCAATTGAGGTTCTAACTGCAGGTGCTACTGATATAGTTACAATTTTATCAGTATCATGCAAATAATCTAAGACTCTTTTATAATCATATTTAGGAACTAAGGCCCCAACAGGACAATTTAAAATACACTGTCCGCAGTTTATGCACACTGCTTCCTTACATTTCTCATCATAGTTAATTCCTACAACATCTCTACATATAGTCTTACATCTACCACAATTAATACATCTTTCTTTAATTCTTTTAATACTAGGATTATCTTCATCAATCCTTACTGCCTTACTTAATTCCATAACTACTCTTTCCTTTACAACTATCACATATACCTTCAAATACTAAGTTAATGTGTCTAACATCTTTTAAATTAGAATCTGATAACATATTATCAATTATATTTTTATCTAGAAATACATCAGTAATTTTATTACACTTAAGACAATAAAAGTGATAATGGTCTTTTCTATAATCATAGTGAATACCATCAAGACATTCTATCCTTCTAATTATATCATCACTAACTAGAGTCTTAACTGTTCTATATATAGTCGCTTGTCCTATATTTTTATCCTTTAATAGATCACACAACTCTTTAATAGTAGGATGATTATAACTATTCTTTAACACTTCTATTATCTCTTGTCTTTGTATTGTATTTCTTTCCATATCTACACCTTATTGATAATTATTATCAATTAAATTATAATAAAATTAAATCTTTAAGTCAACGAAAAAGGACTAAATATTTCTATTTAATTCCTATATATTTTCTTTTAAACTCTTCTAAGTCTTTAAAGTATTTATTCTTAAAATCAATATCATTATTAACAAGACCTAAGTCTTTACTTTGTTTTATTTTATGTAAATATCTAAGTCTCATTAACTCTTCTTTTTCACTTTTCATAATCTTACGAATACTTAACTATATTCTTTAACCTCCTAATCACTTTCTTTTCTATTCTTGAAATATAAGATTGACTTATACCAAGAAGTTCTGCAACTTCTTTTTGAGTTAATTCATTATGTCCCATAAGTCCATATCTTAATATAATAATATCTCTATCTCTTGGATTTAGTTTCATAACTTCATCTAACATTAATTTTTTATCAGTCTCTTCTTCTATTCCTTTAGTAACTATATCGGCATCGGTTCCTAAGATATCTTCAAGATGTAACTCATTACCTTCAGCATCAAAGCTTAATGATGCGTCAATACTAACTTCTGTTTTAGATTTTTTAATCTTTCTTAAATACATTAATATCTCATTATCAATACAACGCGAAGCATAAGTTGCAAGTTTTATATTTTTATCAGGTTTAAAAGTATTTATTCCCTTTATAAGACCAATTGTACCTATACTAACCAAATCTTCTAAATCTACTTTAGTATTTTCATACTTTTTAGCAAGAAATACGACTAATCTTAGGTTATGTTCTATTAACACATCTCTTGCATGAATATCTCCATCCATAGCCATAACTAAATATGCTTCTTCATCTTCTTTAGATAATGGTTCTGGTAAAATATCACTACTACCTACATAAAATATTTCACAGCTCTTATCAAGTAAAAATGCAACTAAGTAAAGTAAACTAATCATTTTAATTCCTCCTCTATTATATTAGGAAGTATACAACTCGCTCCCTTTATTTCTATATTTTTAGGACTAATACCTAATAAATATTTCTTTTTAATTAAATTATCATCTATCCTCAATTCCTCTATTTCTATACATCTAAGCAAATTATTAGAATCCACCGTTTTAAACGGTACTAAAATAGATTCTTCTAAGCTAAGATTTATTTCACTAGAATTAATTAGAATAACTCCTCTTTTCTTATAAGGATCTTTAATGTTATTACCAGTATCTAAGAATCCCAAGGTATTAACTACACCTTTTTTACATTTAATAGATACTTTATGTAATAGTTCTCTTTTCTTTTTCTCATTTTCCATTGTTTTATGGTATAGATAAAAGATTATAGGGCTACTAATTAAAATAATAATTAAGTTTAGACTAGTTCCATCATGAATAAAGATAAAACCTTTTTGTTTATAACTAAACTGATTATTTAAAAAGTAGATAAGTCCTCCTAAGATAATACTATTGCCATAAAGACTCTTTATAAGAGTAAAAAATAACTCTTTAGATGTTATCTTAAAGCCAACTATAATCATAATAATACTTATTACTACTTTAAAAAGAAATAAAGAAATATTATTTAAGGGTAGGAATAAAAGAAAGGTACTAAGGCTTCCTAGAAATGAAGATATTACTAATCTTCTTTTTTTAGAAAAGACTTTACACTCAATACTAACAGTCATTAAAAGGAGTAAATCAAACATGAAATTAATAAAGAATATTAGATCTAAATATACTTTCATTCCTACCACCGTTTTAAGTATATAAAAAAAGAAACGAATAATTTGTCGTTTCTTATTAGGGGTTGTTTTTTAGTAATTTAATGAAATTAAAATAATGCTATACATATTTAGAAAAGTATGTTAATATATACACAAGAGACGAACAATAGTATAAATTATAATGTTATTCTATTATTAGAAGGGATGGTGAAATTATGGTAAAAGCAGATGATGTTGCGAAATATTTTTTATCGAAAGATAAAGATAGAGTCTTATTTAATAATAACATTGTAGAGAAAAATAATAGAAAATCATACGAAGGCAATATAAGATTAAATAAATATTTATTCTTATCACAAGTTGTTTATATGGCTAAATATGGTAAGAAACTTTTTAATGATAATTTTGTTGCATATGATAATGGGCCTGTAATTAAAGAAATTGTAAATAATTATTCTATAATAACGGCAAGAAATGAACAAATTAATCTACCATCTAAAATTAAAACTTTTTTAGATAAAATCTATATAGCTTTAGAAAATGCAACTTATGATGAGTTAATTGAAATAACACATGAAGATCCAGAATGGATTAAACTAAGTGATAATACATATAATGCTCCAATAATGAATTTAGAAGATAATATTGAAGAATATAAACATAGATATAAAGGTTTAATAGAAGCATTAAAAATCTAATAAAGGGCGACTTAGAAGTTGGACAAGTATTATGGCTAAAAGTTAGATATCAAACAGATGTTGTTTCAGCAGTTAAACATCCTATGGTTATTGCAGATATTAAAGATGATTATATTGAAGTGATCGCTCTAGATAAAACAAGAGGTAAATTGCATCAGTTATTCCATTATTATAATTTTTATATAAGTTATGACAATCCTAAAGAAAGTGTGATAAGTGAGGATAGTTATGGACAGCTTAATACTAAATTAACAATAGATAATATTGAAGAATTAAAAAATGCAAGAAAAACTTTAAAGAAGTTATCTACCAAAAAGTTAAATGCACTTTTAAAAGAATATAAAGATTATCAAAATAACCATAATTTAGATGAGAAAAGAGTTGTTCATATGTCTAGAAATGAAATATTAAAGTTAAATCCAAAACTAGATAAAATTACTATTACTAATAGAGACTAATACTAGTTATCATGTATTAGTCTCTTGTCATTTCTTATAATTAATTAATTGTTGGTGATTCTTTTAGATATATTTTTTTCTTATCAAAATCCACTTCAATTTCTGTTCCTAATGGCAAGATTCCTATTGGTTCGCTATGTCCTATATTGACATTATATAGTACTGGCAACGTTTCTTTGTTAAATTCTTTCAATACTTTTTTATAGACTTCTTTATATTCTTCATAGTATTGTTCAGCTTGTGGTTTACCAACAATAATACCTTTAATTTCATCAAATATTCCTAAAGCGCCTAAATTTCTTAAATAGTAAGTTATATAAATAGGATTAGGTCTATCTTCACTAGTTTCAATAAGTAATATTTTATCTTTCCATTCTTCTTTAGTAGGCCAAATTTCTGTCCCTACTATCATAGGAAAAACATCTATACACCCTCCTAATAGTTTACCAGTTATTACACCACTTCCTTGTAGAATTTCATAACCATGCAACTCTTTAATTAATTTTTTTGCAATATTAATATTTTTTTCATCCCAGTCTAAATAATCACCAGACCATACTTCGCTTGATTTAATTTCATAATTATTACATTTGCTAAATAAAATATTCTTAACAGCTTCTTTTGTATAATCAAACATCTTTACATATTCTCCAAACTCAGCCATAATAGATGGTCCATATAACGAAACAAGTCCAGCTTTATTCATCATGAAATGATTAACTGTAGTATCAGAATATCCCATGAATATTTTTGGATTATTTTTAATTATTTCATAATCTATATATGGTAATAATCTAATAGTATCATCACCACCTATTGCACAAAATATTCCTTTAATACTTTCGTCTTTAAAAGCATTCATCAAGTCTTCTGCTCTTTTCTCTGGATGATTATAAATATATTCAGTTCCTTTTAAAGCATTAGGCATAGTAACAACTTCTAAACCAAAATCGTTTTCTAATCTTTCTTTGGCAATATAATATTTATGAATTAAATTTTTATCTCCTAATCCTCCCCAAGATAAACTAACAATTGCAATTTTATCTCCTTTTCTTAACATTTTTGGTTTTATCATAATTGCACATCCTTTCGTTTTGCATTGCTTACATTACACAAATTATAACAAACAATTATAATTAAATCTAGTTTTTGAAAAGTAAAAATCTATCATTAAACTTTTTTTGACTCCATTCATAATCATTGTCTAATACACTTTCACAATTTTAATATCTAAACTTTTCATTACTATAACTCAAGTTTCCCGACAATGTCGGGACTTTTTATTGATAAGTTTTAATTTTATTATTAGTAAAATCAAACATAACCATACCATTTATTTGAGTGTTGTAAATAATTGAACCATTTTCTTCTAATCTTTCAATTACTTCTTTATGAGGATGATTAAATTTATTATCTACTCCTGCTGATATTAAAGCATAAGTAGGATTAACTTTATCTATAAACTCTTCACTACTACTAGTTCTAGAGCCATGATGTCCTACTTTTAGTATTGCAATATCACTTATATAATAATTATCTAATATGTATTCTTCGCTTTTAATACTAGCATCTCCCATAAACAGTAATCTCTTATCATAAATAGTACTATATAAAACTAAACTACTATCATTTTCATCAGGATAAGTATTAGATATAACTAAAAAGTTAAAGTTACCTAAATTAAAGCTATCTCCTTCTGTTAATTTGTAATGATTAGAAGAACTCTTCCATATCTTTTTCTCTAAGGTATTTAACTCATTACCATTAAAGAAAACGTTTTTAACCTCTATATCATCCATAATTGTTAAAGCTTCCCCTGCATGGTCATAGTCTCCATGAGTTAGGACTAAGTAATCTAATTTTGTTATTCCTAAAGTTTTAAGAAAATTAACTAAATAAACACCACTACTTGTCTTTTCATACTGCATCCACTCTTCAGTATAATAAGACATAACCCCTCCTGTATCTATTAACATAGACTTATTATTAGATGTAATTAAGAATGAGTCTCCCTGCCCTACATCTATCATATATAAAGCATCTTTTGGAATTATTTTAGGATAAGAGTAATGTATTATTACCAAAAGTAGTATTAATAATAAAAATATCTTCTTCTTTGCCTTAACAAATAAATAACTAAATATTAGGATATAGTATAATAAATAATAAACTATATTAAACCGCGCTAGAGTTATATAACCTATATTAAAGTGAGATAAGAATGTAACACTTTCTTCAAAGATATTTATAAAAAACTCTAAAATAAAAGATAAAAATGGTATAAAGAAACAAATTATAGATAAGGGAAAGATAATTACGTTAATAAAAGGAACATAGAATAGATTATAAACTATACTAAGAGGATTAGTATAAGAAAAATGATATAAAGAAATGGGTAAACTAACTAAGAAGCTTACCCATGATACTTCTAATAAGTCTATTATCTTACCTTTACTTTTCTTATTATTCATGTATAAGATTAACGTACAACTTATAACGGTAGAGTACTGAAATCCTACATCAAATATGTAATAGGGATTTATAAAGAATAGTATACTTAAAGATAATAGAATTAAGAAAAGAGGTCTAATATTCAAGTTAAAAGTGTTATTAAGAGAAAATACTAAACTAAATATTAAGGCTCTATCAATCGCTGCACAGTCTTCTATTATTAGGTAATAACAAATTAGAATGCAAAAGACAAAAAGCAAATTATTAAGATTTATGGTTTTCTTACGTAGAGTAATAATAGAAATTAGAAAACTAATTTGTGTTCCTGATAGAGCGAAAAGATGAGAAATACCAAGATTTCTAAAATCTTCTTCTAAAGTAGTATCAAAGGAAGTATCATCTCCTAAGAAGAAAACTTTTATATAACTGCCTACTTTATCATTACTAATACTACTTCTAACTGCATTTCTAATACTATATAAAATATTACTATTTTTATGTTTAATATAATAATTAGATACTTTCATTATATAAAAAATCTTTTGGTATTTTAGGTGGGTAGGATAGGAAAAACCATAAAAATTTTTACTAGAAATGGGTTCGTTCAACTCTCCTTTTAAAGTAAGAGTATCACCTAATGAAAGTTCTTTCTTTGTTTTATGTAATTCTTCTTCGGTATCGAAGTAATAAGTGGCGATAAGTTTTTCTTTTGTTTTAAGTGTCAGTGTCATTTTATTACCTTGATATTCTATAGATTCTATTACTCCTTCTACTTTGGTTTCACTCCCTTCAAACTTGGAGGTAAAATCTATATTTATATAAATAACAAGATAAATCAAACTAATTATAAATAACGTAATATAAATAGATTTAAATAGTAATACTTTCCTTAATATCATCAAAGATAGCATCTCCTATGCCATTAACTTCTTTTAACTCTTCAATATTTTGAAATGCTCCTACTTCTTCCCGATATTTTATAATTGCTTCAGCTTTCGCTTCCCCAATACCTGGAAGCATCATTAACTCATCAAGGGTTGCGGTATTAAGTGATATTTTACCACTAATAACTACACTACTAGAACTAGTATCATTAGTACTATCTTCAATACAAGCATCATTTTCAATACCATTTTGATTTTTACAGGCTTCTTGTTCTATTTCTTCTTGTTCTTTAGTTTCTGTAAAAGACTCTACTTCATCAAAACTATAAACAATAATAACCATTTCATCTTTAACTTTCTTAGAAAGATTTAAAACTGAAGTATCGGCAACTTCTGTTAAATCACCTGCTAATCTAATAACATCAATAACTCTGCTACCCTCTTTAACAGTATATATTCCAGGATTAATAACTTCTCCTTTAATATCTACTTGATAGTAAACATCACTTGTCTTTTCCTCCTCTTCATCCTTTTTGATGTCTTTCTTTGTATTTAAAACAATATTTTCATCTTTCTTATCTTTCGCAGTAAAATTTTTATAGATAAAGATAGATGCTACGACTAATAGCAAAACAAGTCCCAAAATACAAAGAATAATTTGTTTTTTATGACGATAAGTAAAAGTCATTTCTTTTCCTCCTTTCCAGTTACGATACTAACAGAAAGGAAAAATAATTGCAAAAAGTGAATTTTTAAAATTCAAGAAAAAAAGAGCCCCAATTTATTAAATTGCTCTAGGGAATTTTGAAAATTGAAGCCTAAAATCCTTTGAATTTACAAAATTCATACTTTTTTAATTTTTTTATCTCGAAGCTTATTTTCAATATTAACACGTTGAACTATGGCTAGAGAAACCATTAAACATAAAGTAAAACTACCACCATAACTCAAGAAAGGTAAAGGTACTCCTGTCATAGGCATAAGACCAAATAAGCCCATTAAATTGACTACAACATGTAAAAAGATATAGACGGCAACACCATAACAAAGTAAAGCTCCTCTATTTGTATAACTATCTCTTCCTATCTTTAATATTCTATATAGGAGGTAGAGATAAGCAAGGATTATTATAATTCCAACAACAAGTCCTAACTCTTCAACAGTAACAGCAAAGATAAAGTCTGTATAAGGATATGGTAAGTACAAATACTTCTGAGTACTATTACCAAGCCCTACACCAGTAAGACCACCATTATTAATAGAAATATAACCATTACATACTTGATTACCTGTATCTAGTAGTCTATCACATGGTCTTGTAAAGTTAAATCTTTCTATCTGTCTTGCTTGTAAAAAACTTCCTCCTGTCATAATAAGTACCGCTCCTACTACTAAACACATTCCAAAGAAAAGAGCGATAACTTTAAATTTAATAAGTCTTGAAACAGGAGATGAGAAAAATATTATACCTGTAAGTCCTGCAAAGATAATAGCAGTTCCTAAGTCAGGTTGTAACATAATTAAAAATGTTATAATTACTCCAACTATTAAAGGAATAATAGCGATAAAGAAGTTATTTAAACGTTTTTCATGGACTTCATAAAACCTTGCCATAAAAACTATCATAATTACTTTAATAAATTCACTAGGTTGTAAAGTAAAAGGACCAATAGGAATCCAACTAACAGCATAGTTTGTCGCTTTACCATAAATAAGTAAAAGAATAAGAACTGCTACAAAGGCAATTAAAAGAATATTTGACATCATTCCATAGAACTTAGTATTAAACTTAACCATAATTATACAAAAGATAAAACTAACTAATAAAAATAATCCCTGTCTAAAGAAATAATCATAAGGACTTCCTCCATTCATGTATGATGTAACATTACTAGCAGAGAAAATCATTACTAGTCCTAACACAAAAAGAATTAGAGTTAGAATAAATAATGGTTTATCTATATTTTTAATTATATCTTTAAGCTTAGTCATTATTCTAACCCTCCTTATCTTTAGTCTTTTTCTTTAAGAATACCATAAATTAAAGATAGTTTAAAGTCACCTAGTCAAATTCATTAACAATTTGACATATTTTTTCATATCTTATAATAGAAAAAGGAGGTTTTTAACTATGTATTATTATGGTGGTGGATCATTTAATTCATTCCCAAGTTGTGGATGCTCTAATCAATGGTTTTATCCTAGTTGCGGATGGGGCTGGGGCAATAACAACAACAATAACTATGCCATAATTTTAGTTTTATTTATACTACTAGTTATTGTAATTGGTGCAAGATTTACTCGTTAAGAAAGGTTTTCCTTTCTTTTTTTTTAGATATGTGTTAAAATATAGCAAGAAATGGGGTATTTAGATGTTAAGAAATAAAGATATATTAGATGAAAAAGATAAAAGATTAAGATTAGTTAGTAAAGATGTTACTTTTCCATTAAGTAAAGATGATTTAAAGACTATAGACTTAATGGTAGAATATCTAACTAATAGTCAAATAGAAAGATTATCAGAAAAGTATAATTTAAGACCTGGTATGGGTATGGCAGCAATTCAATTAGGTATTCCTAAAAGATATTTAGTAATTGTTCATGAAGTAGATGAAGAAGAGTTTGATACTTATATTATCTGTAATCCTAAGATTATTAGTAATTCAAGTGAAAAGATATATGTAGAAATGGGAGAAGGATGCTTATCTGTAAACCGTGAAGTTGATGGTATTGTTCCAAGATATGCTAGAGTTACCGTAGAAGGCTATGATACTAAAGGTAATAAAATAAGAGTTCGTGCTAGAGAAGAACTTGCTATTGCCTTTCAACACGAAATAGATCATTTAAATGGGGTTATGTTTACAGATTATATAGATCCTAAAAATCCCTATAAAGACAGTGATAAATATAGAGCAATATAAAAACAGGACGAACCTGTTTTTTATTTTATACCTTTTTTCTTACCATAGTATAAAGCTAGTACTTGTAACTTATCATCATCAGGATCTAAATTAGGAATCTCTTCTAATACTTTCATAAATTCGGTCATTACTTCATCATAAGTAAGTTTAGCAAGAACCTCTCCATTAAGCACTTTTTCTTTATCTTCTCTACTCTTATATAAAGCATTACTTGCAATATCAATGGTTATATCATCTTTCTCTAAATAAGAATGGAAATGTCCTCCTACAAATAAATTATTATCATAAGAAAGTACTGCTTTGTAATCTTTATTTTCAGATAAAAAGTCAAAGCTTCTCACATGACAACAGTTTCTAAGGTTTCTTTTAAAGATATAAGCAGATTTTGTATTTTTAAATATCTCACTAGCTTTATATACTCTTATAGTTCCTAAACTAGTTTCAAGTCTATATAATAATCCGTTATCTTCTTCACTAATTACACCTGGCCATAGTGTAGCTCTATGTTCATTTTTACTATCTAACAAATCATAGATGGCATTATGAATAGATGATTTATAATTAATTTTATAATTATTTAATACTTCTTCTAAAACTTGATGTTTTCCCTTCTTTTTTAGATAAAAATAATTGTAAAGAAGAGATGCTAAAGGATTATCATCACATTTATGATATGGCCCTAGTTTTCTATATTCACTTATAATATACTCTGCTGTTTGTTCACTTAAATTCTGATATTTAATCTCGGTATTCAAATGATATTCATCTATTTCATTAAGTTCCATAAATATCCCCTCTTTTAATAATTAGTATATATTATATCACATTTTACATGGATTGAAGCATTTATTTTGTTTTTAGATTTACAAAACTTCCCTTACTTGCTAGAATTAAATAGGAGGATCTTATGAAGAAATACATTGTTTTATTATTTTTAATTATTTTATTTGGATTTACTTTTGCCTTTAGACGTCCTTTATATAATTTATATAGAACTTATTTTGTTAAAGAAAATAAAGATGTAACTTTAAAGGAATCTAATGATTATACAAGAGATTATGATTTTAATTTTGTTAAACGAACTGATGACTTTACTCCTAGTGAATATCAAGACTTATTAAATATTTATTACACTGTTTTAAACTCTGGGGTAGAAGAATTTTCATTTTACTGTCCTGATGAGTATTCTTCCTGTATAGATGATGTTGATAGTCTTGCTAATAATCAAAAGGTTCTATCAACGATAAATAACTTTGTTCATCCTTTTAATAGTTTTAGACATTTAGAAACTAGTTATGATGATTATGGTAAAGTTACTTTAAAGATTGAACATATCTATAGTAATAGTGATATTAAATTAATTGAAGCGAAAGTTAAAGAAGTAGAAAGTGAGATATGGAATAATTCTATGAGTAATGAGGATAAGATTAAGGAAGCTCATAATTATATTATTAATAATAGCAAATATGATAAAGATAGAAGTGATAATAATATTGTAAGATATAAATCAGATACTGCCTATGGTACTCTTTTAGAAGGTTATAGTTTATGTGGTGGTTATACTGATGCGATGGAATTATTTTTAGAAGATATGGGGGTTAAGAGTTATAAGATATCATCAGAAAATCATGTTTGGAATGCTGTTAATTTAGATAATGCTTGGTATCATTTAGACCTTACTTGGGATGACCCAATTACTACTGATGGTAGTGATATCTTAGAATATAATTTCTTCTTAATAACTACTAGTGAGTTAAACGAATTAGAAAATGAACAACATAACTATGATAAAAATGTTTATAGTGAGCTTGCAACTTAAAAAATGTTAGGAGATGTTTCCTAACATTTTTATTTATTCTTTTCCATCATTTTCTTAGCCATCTTTAGGATAAATTTATTAGTAGCAGGTACCTTTTCTCTATCTTTCTTATAACCTAGTGTTTTTAAAGCGTTATCAGCATAATCAACACATAAATCAACTCCTGAGATAAAACTTGCCATACTTGACCCTAAAAAGACAATAGGTCCAGCCATTTCTTCACTTTCTGCAAGACGATGAGCAACTCCAGTTTCTGCTAAAAGGGCTTCTTCGCCACCAGCCATCTTTTCAAATTCATCCTTCATACCTGTATCAGTAGAGCCTGGCATTACATTATTAACTCTAATACCCTGTTTTCCTAGTTTAATAGAGGCTTCACAGGCATACTCTGATAAACATCTTTTAGAATACATGTATGCAAAAGTTGCAGGTGATATTTTGGCAAGAGGTTCTACTACACTCTCTATTTCTTCCCAAGTACTTGCATTTACTACCTTGCTCTGTTCTTTTCTAAACTCTTTCCAGTTAAGTCCTGCCGTACTTGTTACATAGACAATACTACCACCTTTACTCATTCTCTTAGTTAAATATTCTTCTGTAATATAGAAGTTAGCAGTGTAATTACAGTTAAATGTTGTCATATAATCTGTTTTAGATCCTGACAAGCCTGCTACTCCAAAGAAACAGTCAATATGTTCTGGAAGTTTACTGAATAAATTATCTATATCTTCTTTTTTAGATAAATCACATTTTATAAAGTCCTTAATCCCCTTAACATCACATGGATTTAAGTCAACAGCATAACAACTAGCTCCTAAATCTACTAGCATTTCTAATGTTGCCTTACCCATACCACTACTGGCTCCTGTTACTACACAAACTTTATCCTTATAACCAAAATAATCTTTCATATAAATCCTACCTTTCTAACTTAAGTATAGAAAAACAAAAGAAAAAAGTAAATAATTTAGAGAAAATTAGATACTTTTTTACAGTTATATGATTTACCGGTAGAATAATTTATTACTCGCGGGCCATCTACAAGCGAGATAATCTGCAGCGTAGAATAATTTATTACTCGCGACCATCTACAAGCGAGATAATTTCCGTAAAAAGAAAATCATCTTATATATTATATAAAGTTTCCCTCATCTAATACATTTTAATTATATCATAAATGGTACTAGCGTGTAAAGATGTTTTTGTAATTATAGTTTTTCTTCTTTAGTTTATATTATCTTTTTAATAATAATTTCTTTTCTAAAGAATAATCTATAATAGAATCAATATGTGACTGAGTAGTATCAAATACAGGAATATCTAAATCTTTTTGACTAATTAACATTTCTATTTCTGTACACCCTAATATTACACCTTTAATATTGCTTTGTTTTTTCATATTATTTATTACTTCAATATAATAGTCTCTTGAGCTGTCATTAATTTCACCTTTACATAGTTCATCAAATATTATTCTATCTATTTCATTAATTTCATTTTCACTATTTGGGATACTAACCGTTAATCCGTTTTGTTTTAACCTATCTTTTAAAAAGTCTTCTCTCATTGTATAGCCAGTACCTAAAAGTCCAACATTTAATACTTCATTTTCCTTGCATTTATCAGCAACACAGTCAGCAATATGAATTAGAGGAATATTTATTTTACTTTCTATATAATTTGCTAATTTATGCATTGTATTAGTAGCAATAACTATATAATCAGCACCAGCATTTTCTAAAGTTTTAGCAATAGAAGCTAGTTCTACACCAATTTTATCCCATTCATTGTTTAACATTAGTTTTCTAATATCTTCAAAATTCACATTATAAATAATCATTTTAGCACAATTTAAGCCACCACATATCGCATTAACTCCATTATTAATTCTTTCATAATAATGAATTGATGATTCGTAACTCATTCCACCAATAAGACCAATTGTTTTCATTTTTTATTTCTCCTTACCTTATTTTTGTTTTTTTTAGTTTTATCTTCATCAAAATCAATAACACCTTCCCATTCAAAAGGTTTAAGTCCTTTAACAGCTTCGCCGGCAGAAATTATTGGACGTTTTTGTTGAAAAAAGCCTTCAGGAAACTTTGTTATGTTTTTCTTTACCATATAACATTACCTCCCATGTAAAATTTAATATAATTATATATTATCATTAATGTAACAAATATTCAATACGTTTTTTAGTTCTATTAACAAAATAAATTATAAATTTGTAATTGTATCTTTTGTTTTATTCTTAATATTTAAACTTATAACTAATTTTATTAATTTATCCAACATTTCATCACTTAAACGACCAATGACTTTATAATCAATTTTATCTTTCTTAAAATAGAATAAATCATCTGCTCTAATATAACCACTTTTGTTGTTAACATTTCTACCTTTGATTTTGTTAGGTGTGATTTCTAAATTACTTTTAATTTTTAACTTTCTTTTCTTATGGTTTTCATTATGAAAACTACACATAATATTAGAAATAAAATCATATGAGTAACTCTCTATTATCCCTGCTTCGTCACTAACTACCACAAAAGAGTGTTTTGGAACAACAATACCATTATTATCTTTAAACTCTTTGACGACAATTATGTCTCCAACTCTACACATAGATACCCTCCTTTCTTTAATATTCACACAAGAAGAAATACTTGTGTCTACTATATTATTAACGATATCTTTATTTTTGCTCTTTTAATTATTGCACAAAAAAACTAGAGTTTTTTTACTCTAGTCTCTTATCTTTATTACTTATCTCTTAATTCTACATCTAATGTAGTAGTTACTTTCTTAATAATATTATCAAAGACATTCATTACTTCTTCATCTGTTAAAGTCCTATTACTATCCATAAATGTTAAGTTATAAGCGATAGATTTCTTATCATTATCAAGTTTTTCATAAACATCAAAGACATTTATTTCACTAAGTAGTCTGCCACCAGCTTTCTTAATAACTGCCTCTACTTCACTTGATGACATAGACTTAGGTACAATGAAAGCAACATCTTTAACTATTGTTGGGTACTTAGAAGTTTCTTTATATTTTAATGGTTTAACTTTCGCCATTAAAGCATTTAAAGATAACTCACAAACATACACTTCATCTTTACAAGTTTTAGGATGAACTCTACCCATAATACCAATTCTTTTACGGTCAAGAAGGATATCTGCAGATACTCCTGGATGTAAATCCTTAACACCACTCTTAACAAAACTATAACGGTTTTTAAAGCCTAAGTAATCAAGAATACTTTCAACAATTCCTTTCATCAAGTAAAAATCTACTTTCATTGAACCTTTCCAAGGATTAGTAACATAGTTACCTTTCATAAGAAATGCTATCTTAGACTCTTCATTATATGATTTATCATAAGTTTTAGCAATCTCGTAGATATTTATATCTTCTACCTTACGAGCTTTATTATAGTTATAAGTATTTAATAAAGATGGTATTAAACTTGTTCTAATAACACTCTTATCGATACTCATAGGATTAGGTAAAGTAATTCTCTCTTTTTCTTCATAATCAAAGCTAGCAGCCATAGATGGTGATACTAAAGTATAAGTCTTAACTTCATTAAGTCCTAAACTTCTAAGTCTTTTAGAAATAGCTTTACGATATTTAACATCACCTACATACTCTCCTCTTTTTAATTCTATCTTAGGAAGAGTTCCTTTGATATTTTGATAACCATAAAGTCTACCTATCTCTTCTGCTATATCATTAACATTAGATTCAATATCAAGTCTTCTACTAGGAATAGTTACACTAAACTTACCATCTTTAATAGTATAAGGGAAGTCTAATCTTTCAAGTTCATGTTTCATAATATCTTCATCTATTTTAATTCCTAGCATTTTATCTACATCTATGGGATAGAACTCTACTACTTTAGGAGTTTTATCTATTTTATCGTGTTTAACAGTACCAGATAAAATAGTAGCATTAGCATATTTTTCTAGTAAATGGCAGGCTCTATCAAGAGCATAATTAGTATATTCATAACTAAGTCCTTTACCATATCTTATACTAGCTTCACTTCTAAGGTCTAAGTGAGATGCCGTATATCTAATACTAACAGGGTCAAAGATAGCTGCTTCTATCAAGATATTTTTAGTAGTAGGCTCAACTTCTGTATTAGCACCTCCCATAACACCAGCGATACAAACAGGTTTTTCTCCATCAGTAATAATGATATCACTATTTCTTAGAACTCTTTCTTTATCATCTAAAGTAGTAATCTCTTCTCCTTCTTTTGCATCTCTAACTAGTATTTTATCACCTAAAGTATCTTTATCAAAGAAATGAAGTGGTTGACCAAATTCTAACATAACATAATTAGATATATCTACAACATTATTTATTGGTCTCATACCAACAGAAAGTAATCTTCTTTTAATAAAGTCAGGTGACTCTTTAATTTCTACATTAGTAACCATTTTCGCTAAGTAATAAGGACACTTAGTAGTTTCTACTTCAAGTTTAAAATGATTATTAATATTATCTTTATCTTCGCTATAAGATAAATCTGGTAGTGTTACTTTTCTATTTAATATTGCAGAGATTTCATAAGCAAAACCGATATGATAGTAACAATCATTATTACGATGTTTATGGATATCTAACTCATATAATGTATCTTCAAGTCCTAAATAAACAAGAGGGTCTTTTCCTACAGGAGCGTTGCCTTTTAACTCTTCAATACCTTTAGCATAGGTCTCATCATTTTTCTCTTCAAGACCAAGTTCATATAAAGCACAAATCATACCATTAGACTCTACTCCTCTAATCTTACTGGCTTTAATAGCAAAGTCACCTGGAAGCACTGCTCCTGGTAAGGCTACTATTACTTTAAGTCCTTCACGAACATTAGGAGCCCCACAGACTATTTGTTGTAGTTCGTCTTTTCCTACATCAACCATACATAAATGTAAATGGTCACTATTAGGATGGTCTACACAAGATTTAACTTCTCCAATAACTAGATTATCTATCTTATTAGTAATAACTTTCTCAACATTAATACCAGCTTCTGTAATCTTAACTGCTAACTTTTCTAAATCTTGGTCAGATATATCTATATAATCTTTTACCCACTCTAAATTAATCATTGTTATCTAACTCCCCTCTATCAAAATTATTAACTTCTCTTAAATCAGTATTATAGAAAACTCTTATATCATTAATACCATACTTAAGCATTGCAACACGTTCTGCTCCAAAACCAAAAGCAAAACCTGACCAAACACTAGGATCAAAGCCTCCCATTCTAAGAACATTTGGATGAACCATACCTGCTCCTACAATGGTAATCCAACCTGTATGTTTACAAATATTACAACCCTTTCCTTTACAATTAAAACAACTAATATCTGCTTCAACAGAAGGCTCTGTAAATGGATAATAACTTGGTCTTAATCTAACTTCAACATCTTCCCCAAATAACTTCTTAAAGACAACTTCAAAAGTACCTTTTAAGTCTGATAGAGAAATATCTTTATCAACAAGTAATCCTTCTATTTGCATAAATTGATGAGAGTGAGTAGCATCATCATCATCTCTTCTATAAGTCTTACCAGGACAAATAACTCGAACAGGCTTCTTACCTTCTGCTTTTAACATAGTTCTAACTTGAACAGGTGATGTTTGACTTCTAAGTAGTATCTCTTCTCCTTCAATATAAAATGTATCTTGAGCATCTCTTGCAGGATGTCCTTTAGGTATATTTAACATTTCAAAGTTATATTTATCTTCTTCAACCTCTGGTCCATCAACAACATCATAACCCATAGACATAAAGATTTCTTCTACTTCTTCTATTAATTTCTCTAATATATTAGGAGAACCTATACTCACTTTTGTACTAGGTAAACTTATATCAATAGATTCACTTTCTAGTTTTTTATTTAATTCATCAGTCTCAAACTTATCTTTTAGAGCATTATATTTTTCATTAAAGTAAGTTCTTAAAGAGTTAACACTCATACCAAACTCTTTTTTCTTATCATTAGAAACATCTTTAATCTTACTATTAAGTTCTGTAATAATACCTTTCTTACTTAAATATTTAATGTGTAGTTCATTAAGACTCTTTAAGTCTTTAACACTACTTAAATCTTTTTCAATTTCTTTTTTAATATCTTCTATATTCATCTTCTAACATCTCCTTTATCTTAACTAATCTTTTTACATGAGGAACATTTACATCTTCTTTAGGACTATAGTAAATTGTTCTAAGCCCAGCATTCTTAGCTCCTAATATATCTTTATCATAATTATCTCCTACCATAACACATTTATAAGGCTTGTAAGGCCCACAAGCATAAAGAAAGCCTTCTTTACTTGGTTTCATATATTCTTCTGCTCCTATAATTTCTTTAAAGTATGAATCTAATCCTACTTTTTTAACTCTTCCTACTTGAGTATTAGTAAAGGCATTTGAATATATTACATTCTCTATTCCTTTATTATTTAAATAATCAAGAACTTCTACCACCCCAGGATGAATGGCTTCATTAACATTTATCATGTAATTAGACCATTTTCCTATTAAATCTGGACTTATATTAACCCCTGTAGTTACACTAAGAAAATGGCTTAACATTTTTCTATCATATTTAGGATATCTTCTTTCATAAGCCATTAGTAAATCAAACCACTTACTAATAAATTTTGTATAATCTTCTTCACTTAAGTTTGCCCTAAATAGTTCTTCTTCTTTTGAAAAATCTCCATCTAGAATTGTTCCATCCAAGTCCCAAATAAATCGTTTAACCATAACTCCTCCTTAAAAATAAAAAATAACTATAACTTAAGGGAGTCTACAAGAAGTATACTCTGTACCACCTTAATTTATAGTTATTGTAACTAACTCATTATCTTAACGCGATCTTAACGCCTATAATTTTGTTATAGGAACTCCTAAGATGAATTCATAAACTATTCTTATCTATTTCCACCAACCATAGACTCTCTTTAAAGACATCGTTTACTACTACTTCTTAATCATAGTCATTTCATGAATTACTATATCATATTTAAAAGTTAATTGTAAATAGAAAATATTACTTTTTATTGAGTAAATACTTCTTTTCTAACTCTAAAACTTTATCTCTTCTTTCTTCCATTTCTATTAAATAGTTATAGTTATAATCTCCTTCTAAATAATTAGTTAAATTTCTTACCATTAAATTATTCATATAATCATCATAATTATCAGTATAAACTTCAGCATTATATAATTGTTCTATTAAAATCTTTAAATCACTAAGACTTCTTGTATCATTAGTAATATCTAATCCTTCTAAAACTCTCTTATAATTATCAAAAGCAACTTTACCACTATCTAGTCCTAATAAAATCATCTTTCTAAGTTCTCTTTTTCTAGGTATAAAGACACCTAAAGTACTCCTTACATATAAAGAACCTTTAATAGTAAAACTATTCCACTCTTTTAAATTATTTATACTATCATAAATATCTACACCTATTTGTTTTAATAATAAGTTATAACTATTCATAGAAAGATTGCCATTTGTACTTATCTCTTTATCAATAAGTTCCTTTCTATCTTTCATTATTTCTAAAGGATAATTAATTTTTTCTTTCATCAACAAATTCCCTCTTTCTAACAAAACATATTATATACTAAAATCAACCTAAAGTAAATAAAATTAAAAGTAGTGCTAAACACTACTATACAGTCATTAATTCTTTTTCTTTATCTTTATAGATATTATCTATATCTTTATTATAGTCATTAACAAGGTCCTGAACATCCTTTATCATACCTTTTTCTTCATCTTCTGGAAGTTCCATCTTCTCTATCTTTTCATTAGCTTCATGTCTAATATTTCTAATAGATACTTTAGCTTCCTCAGCCATGGCTTTAACTTGTTTAGTAAGTTCTTTACGTCGCTCTTCTGTTAAGGCAGGTATAACTATTCTAATAGTCTCTCCATCATTAGATGGATTATAACCTAGATTTGCGGCGATAATAGCTTTCTCTATATTACCTAAACAACCTCTATCAAAAGGTTTAATAAGTAATTGAGTTGCCTCTGGTACTGAGATAGTTGCAAGACTCTTTAATGGAGTCATAGAACCATAATAATCAACAACAACACCATCTAAACTAGAAGGATTAGCTCGTCCTGCTCTAACTGTTGTAAATCGTTTTTCTAAGTTAGCAAGAGCTCCTTTCATTTTAGTTTCTACATCATTTATAAATTCACTATTCATATAAATATCTCTCCTTACTTAAATTTTACTATAAATATTACAAAATATCAATTATATTAAATTACTTCTTTTATAAGTACTTACTTTAGAATCTAAATATATATCAACAGTTCCTTTATTAACCATCTTAATAAAGCCTAACCCATTAATACATATATCTTCATCATAACCCATTTCATATGTTCTTTTCTGTAAGTCTTTTAAATCTTCATGCTTACTAGATATTCTTCTAATCTTTAAATCATTAGACATATAGAAAGTAAAACTATTCCTTTCTCCTTCTACATAATCAATTCTAAAAAAGTTATCTACTATTACACTTTGTCCTTTTCTTAACTGAAAAGTCTTAGGTTTAATCTCTTTTCTAGGACTTATCTTCTTAAATTCTTCATCACTAATATAATTAACTATACTACTACTATCTACAAGTCCTGGTGTATCTATTAGTGTTAAATACTCATTTATCTCTATTTCAACTGTATTTAAGGTAGTAGAAGGAAGTGGTGATATCGTAAGTTCTCTATCACTAGTAGAATAGTTTCTTAACAATTTATTTATCAAAGTACTCTTTCCGGCATTAGTATGTCCTACTACATAGACATTATTAGTAGTCTGATATAGTTTTATCTGCTTTAATAAATAATCTATATTATAGTTTTTCTCACTACTTATAACTACTACTTTATCAAAGATATCATTATCTTTAAAATAATCTATTAGTTTATCATCATTAACTGATTTAGGTAGCACATCTCTTTTATTTAAGACTAATATCATCTTATTAGGAATAATCTCTCTAATCTTATTGATATCTTCTTCTATATTAAGTAAATCTGCAATATATAAAACTAAATCTTTAGTCTCTCCTACACTTTTAAGTATCTCTATATACTCATCATTACTCTTAGTAACTATTTGATACTCTCCATAGTTTTTAATTCTAAAACATCTTTGACAATAATCTTTATCTAAACTAGTAGTATAACCTTCCCCTAAGATATTCTCATCTTGAAGTTTAACTCCACATCCAAGACAATACTTCTCACTATTCATAATACTTTCCTTTCTTGAAAAGATTATTCTTACTATATTTATTCATAATCTTCTCTTCTAAATATCTATTAATATTAGTAATCTTTAAATCTTTAACTGCTAAAGGGTCTACAAATATCTTAGTAATATGACCTTTATAACCATAACCCATATCTGTCATAAATTGGTCCCCTATGATAGCGATAAATTTAGACTCTAAATTATATTTAGATTTAATTTTCTTAAGTGTCCTAATAGTAGGTTTTAAAGCAAAGGGATAGTAATCTACTCCTAAGTCTTTACCAAAGATAGATACCCTTTTTTTAGGACTATTAGAAACTATAATTACTAAAAAGTCTTTCTTTAATTTAGTAATCAACTCTTTAACTTTATCTTCTACTTTAGTAGAATCTATTAATGCTAGAGTATTATCTAAATCAAAGATTAAACATTTAATATCTTTTTTCTTTAACTTATCATAATTAATATCAAAGATATTTTTCTTATAAATATCTGGTAAATATTTCATAGTCTTACTCCTCATATATTTAGTATATACCAAAATTACATTTAATGCTAGTTATTTAGTCTCTGTCTTACAGGCATAGTATTAATATTTATTGATTCAAAGCTATAACCATTAGTTAAAGAGTAGTCTATTATCTTACTTAGAGCATCTCTTGTATAAGTCTTAGTATCATGCATTAGAATAACATTATACTTATCATGAGATAAGCTATTAATAACACTATTGTATAGTTTAGTAGGATTAGTTGCAAAAGAAGCATCTCCACTATCTATATTCCAATCATAGTATTGATAACCTTTATTTAAGATATCATTAACTAAAGTAGTCATTATTCCTTCTTTATATTTTTTAGAAATAGTATTACTAGAACCACCTGGGAATCTAATTAATTTAGTATCAACTCCTGTTATATTATAGATTCTATCTCTAACTTGCTCTAAATCATTAAAGTAATTATCAACTGATGCATAGATAAGGTCATATCTATGACTTGCAGTATGTATACCAATAGAATGTCCTTCATCTACAATTCTCTTAATCAAAGAATCGCTTCCATTCATAGTAACAAAGAATGTCGCTTTAACCCCCTTTTCTTTTAAGATATCTAAAATTACATCAGTAGTTCCATCTCTTGGACCATCATCAAATGTAAGATAGATAGTATTAGTTTTTAATGGTTCTCTTACTTTAACATTTCTTACTATTTTACTTTTATTATTACTACTATCACTAACTTCATAGGTTACTCTATAATCACCTACTTTAGTATTATCTATATCATTAGTTATTTTAATATTAGAAGTTAAATCACTATCACAGTTATCACTAATAGTTACATTATCTTCTATATAAGGCTCATTTAAGTTTAAAAAGATATTATCATCTCCATTTAAGGTAATAATAGGTTTCTCTACATCCTTTGCAATTATTTTTCTTTCTACTTCTCTTTTATTACCACTACTATCTTCAACCGTATAAATAATCTTATCTTTTAATCTCTCTACTTTAACTTTATCAGTAATATCTTTATCTACATTATCATAAGCTTTAAAGCCTAGTTCTTTATATTCACCATTAGGACAGTAATATGCTCTTTTGTTACCATTTAATTTAATCTTAGGTTTTTCTATATCTTTAACAACTACTTCTTTAGGTATATGATAAGTAAAAATATTATCTTTATAAGTATAATTTATATTATATTCTCTATCTTTTTTAGTATTAATATCATCAAGAGGCTTTATAATCGTTTTATTTCCAAATAAATCACTTATTGTTATTCCTTTATCAGTATAATAAGAATTAATATTAACTATTTCTTTTAAAGGAGCATTCAACGATACTTTAGGGACAAATAAAAAGAAAACACCAAAAAGAACAAGTACTAAAGTAACACTAATATTAATAAAATATTCACTCTTTGATACTCTTCTTTTCTTTATTTTCTTACTTTTCATAATCTCAGCTCCTAATATTAGTATAACACAATACACTAATATTTTTAGCTGAAATCTACATCATTATACTTATTATTCTTAATAAACTCTCTAAGTATCTTAGTTAAAGCTCTTTTTTCAATTCGAGATACATAACTTCTAGAGATATTTAATTTATCGGCAATTTGTTTTTGCGTCCATAAATCATTTCCTTCTAAACCATACCTTCTAACAATAATCTCTCGTTCTCTTTTACTTAAAACTTTTAAATAAGAGTTAAGTAGTTTAACATTATCTTTTAAATTAATCTCTTCGATAAAGTCAGGCCTTGGGGCTTTTATAACATCAAGTATTGATATCTCATTACCTTCTTTATCAAAACCAACGGGTTCATTTAAGGAAATATTTTTATTATTTTTGTTATTAGCTCGAAAGTACATTAGTATCTCATTTTGAATACATTTAGCACAGTATGTAGTTAACCGATTACCTTTATTAGGAACAAAGGTATCTACCCCTTTAATAAGGCCAATCGTACCAACACTAATAAGGTCATCTTGGTCAACATTTTTATAATCAAACTTCTTAACAATATGAGCGACTAATCTGAGATTATGTTCTATTAAACTATTACGAGCTTCCTTATCTCCTTCACCCATCCTTTTAATACATTCTTCTTCCTCTTCTTTTGATAGTGGTTCTTTAAACACTTGATTAGAATAACTTGCTGTAAAAGTAAAGAAACCTCTTAGACTATCAAATAAATTAAACAACATAAATTATCACCTAATAAATAATATGTCAAAAAAAAGGAGTTAGAATATCTAAGTCCTTTATTACCATAAATTACCAATTAAAATTATCTCTTGTCCTATTGTTATATAGATTACAGTATGATACTATATATGTAGGAACATTTGATATGAGTGTCGTACCTCCAGAAAGGAGGTAGAAGAAAATGAAGTTAAAAACATTTATTATAAAAACATTAAAAAAACTTTCAATTCTTCTAATTAGTCTTGCTTTACTAATACTTGCCATTAAAATATAAATAGCGACACTCTAATCAACATTTGAGAAGAGTGTCAAGTTCAAAACTTATGGAGGAGACATTCGCTCGGAAATCAAATGTTCCTCTTTTTTAGTTTATGCAAATTTCTTTGACATATTAATAATATCATAAATGTTAAATTTATGCAAGTATCCAACATATAACTTATTTTTTCTGTTTAACATGTTTATTGGCATTATAATAGAAAACATTATCTTCATTATCTATATATGAAGGTATCCCTCTTTTAGCAAGAGCACTTTGAAATAATTCTAAATCTACTATTTCTGCAGGAAGTTCTTGATTATAAATTAAGCAAACAAAAGAAGGATTAGTTAAAGCTCTTTTATAAACAGCATCACCATATCTAGACATTAATTCTTCTTTTTTAAGTTCTAGCCCTCCTATGCCATACTCAGTTATTAAATTGTTAATTTTAGATAAATTATCAGAAATAGTTGTAGTTTTTTCTTCTACATCTCTTAAAAATTTAGTATATGCTAACTCTTGCTTTTCTATTCTACTATTTATAGTATCTAAAAATTCTTTTTCTTCACAAATTCCTATTAAATCTTTAGCAGATAAGTAATAACCATTAGATAATAGAATAAGCTCCTCATTATTAGCTTTCGCATATCCCAAATCATTAAAATCTTCACTATCATATGAGAAGTTTTTATTAGATTGGTCATTTCTAATTATTTCTCCATCATAGTTAACAAATTCTTTAATTTTACCATCAATACCTAAATAACTAACTGCATTATTATATCCCAAACAATATACTTTAGATAAAGGATACTCTCCATTACTAAAGTCATTAACACCTAAGAAACCATTAAACCTATAATAAGAGCCTATCTCATATTCTTCTATAAACTTTTTTTCTTTAGGATTAAAATATCTAAAATTTCTATCTATCCAAGAAACCCTAGCATCTTTACCAACTATAGCATAGCCATACTCATTAAAGTCAGTGGCAATATCATATCTATATGGTAATAATTTATTATCTGCTTCTCTTACATAAGCATATTCTAAATTAGCAGTTTGCACTACTTTAAAGCCATTAACAAACTCCCTACTATCATCAATAATATCAAAAGATGCTGGAGGTCTAAGATATACACCATAATAATATGGTAATTCGATAGGCATATAAAGTTCACCATCTTTATCTTCGTTTATAACATAGCCATACTTTACTATTTCTTCCCCCTCAAACACTCTACTACCCTTAATACTTTTTATTTCTTTAGGTAACTTTACCATAATAATTCCTTCTTTCATATTTTCTTATTCTACAAATGTATTGGATTAAAGTCAACATCTAAATTAACTTTATTAATAGTAGCATAATACTCTACTAGTTTTTCTAAGACTTCATGGATATTATCTTGATACTGATATTTTAATATTAATTGGTAGTAATAAATGTTCTGCTTTTTAAAGATAGATGCAGGGCTAGGTCCTAAAATAACAGTTTTATCTAGATATTTATGACAGACTTTCTCACACTTCTTCGCTTCTATTAAAGCTAACTTACTATCTTTACTAGAGATACTTAATGATACAAGATAATAGTAAGGAGGATATTTCATTAACTTTCTTACTTTCATCTCTTCTTTATAAAAGGATTTATAATCATTCTCCTTAGCACAGTTTATTGCATAATTATCTTCATTAAATGTTTGAAAGATAACTTTACCTGCCTTATCACTTCTACCAGCTCTTCCTGCTACTTGACTAAGTAAATCAAATGTTTTTTCACTACTCCTAAAGTCAGGAAGCATAAGTGAGGTATCAGCATTTATTACCCCTACCAAAGTAACATTAGGAAAGTCAAGGCCTTTAGCAACCATCTGAGTACCTAGTAAGATATCTGCTTCCCCTCTTGCAAAAGCATCAACTATCTTTTTATGAGCTCCTTTTCTACTAGTAGTATCAACATCCATTCTAAGAACTCTTGCAGTAGGAAAAATACTTTTTATCTCTTCTTCTACCTTCTCTGTTCCAACACCTAAATCTTTTAAAGACTTTTCATGACACTTAGGACAAGTAACAACATAGTTAGTAGCATAACCACAATAATGACATCTTAAGATATTACTACTTTTGTGATATGTTAAAGTTATATCACAGTTAGGACATTTAACAGACTCACCACAATTAGAACAAGTAACAAAAGATGAATAACCACGTCTATTTAATAGAAGTATTACTTGTTCTCCTCTTTCGATAGTCTTATTAATTTTATCTATTAAAGGTAGTGAAAAATGTCCTTTAGCCTTACCTACTTCTTTATTCATATCAATTAACTCTACTTTAGGTAACTCTTTACCATTAACTCTTTTTTCTAATGTTACTAGATTAAAGACATTTTTTAAGCCTCTAGCATACTCTTCTAACATAGGTGTGGCACTACCAAGTACTACTTTAGACCCTAAATCTTTCGCTCTTTTAATCGCCACATCTTTAGCATTATATCTAGGATTATTATCTTGTTTATAAGAATCACTATGACACTCATCTATAATAATAAGTCCAAGATTTTTTAAAGGAGCAAAGACAGCACTTCTAGCACCTATTACGATATCTACTTCACCTTTTACAATTCTTCTATATTCATCATACTTCTCTCCATCTGATAAGGCACTATGTAAAAGGGCTATATTACTTCCAAATCTTTCTTCAAAGCGTTTAATTAACTGAGGAGTTAGGGATATTTCTGGTACTAAAACAATACTTTTTAAGCCTTTCTTTAAATACTTATCGATTAACTCCATATATACTTCTGTCTTACCACTACCAGTAACACCATATAATAAAGATACTGTGTTTTTAGTATTTAAAATATTATTTACTGCCTCTTCCTGCAAAGAAGTTAACTTTCTTACTTTTCTTTCACTTTTCTCATAATCTAATCTATAAACTTCTTCCTCTTCTACTCTTAAAATATTGTTTTTAACTAAGGTATTAAGAATAGATATAGAGACATCTTTTAACTCTTCTCTACTTAACTTCTCTTTACCATTAAACTTCTCTACAACCTCTTGTTGTTTATCCGTTAATTTCTTATCATAAGCATTTAAATAATATACTTTTTGATATTTCTTATTAACCTTACCCTTAATACTAGCTTTAAACCCTTTAGGAAGCATAACTTGATAACAGCTAATTAAAGATGCTAAAGTTGTCTCTTTTAAATATTTACCAAGTTCTAATAACTCTTCCGTAAGTATTACTTCTTCATCTAAAACTTCTTCTATTTCTTTTAATTTATCTACATCACTTTTTTTATCTTTTTCTAAAACAAATCCTACTAGAGTTCTATTACCAAAAGGAACCTTTACTCTTTTGCCTACTTCTATTAAAGGTTCTAAACTTTTAGGAACACTATAGTCAAAGATTCTATCTACACTTTTACTAGTTATCTCTACTAATACACCTACTACCAAGTTATCACTTCCTCTCTTGTTAAAACTTTGTTCGCAAAACAATTTAAAGAAAAAGGCCTATGCGAATAAGGCCATATATACTAAGAAACCAAAGAATATCAAACTAACAATAAGCCCATTGACTTTTTCAAAGCTACTACTCTTATATTTAACACCTACTCCTATCATCATGGAAAACCCTCCAAGTAATCCTCCTATATGAGCGGCATTATCAATACCCGGTACCATAAAGCCAAGTAATAAGTTAATAACTATCAATGGGATAATTTGACTCTTAATAACAGTACCTAAATAGATGCGATAATGATATCCAAAGTAAAGTAAGGCTCCAAGTAAACCAAATATCGCTCCACTTGCTCCTACACTTAAAGCATCAGGTGTTACTACTACTGATAATAAAGAACCACAGATAGCACTAAACAGATAAACTACTAAGAATCTCCATTTACCAATAAAGCTTTCTAACTGCATTCCTATAATCCATAAAGCATACATATTGAATAAGAGATGGGCAATATTAGCATGTACGAAAGCTGCTGTTATTAATCTATAATATTCTCCCATCTTAACAAATGGTCCATAACTACCTAAATATGCTACTGCTATATCAGAATTACTTAAAAGCATAGGAATAAAGAACACTAATATATTAATTATAATTAAAGCATAAGTAACAATTGGTTTCTTAGGTGCAAAAACATCAGCAACCCTTTCTTGGTCCTTTTGATTATGTTTATTAATATCATTAGTTACTTTAATAAATAAATCTATTCCCTCTTCACTAAATTTAAGCTTACGAGATAAATCAGGAAAAATAGACTTTAATAATTTATTCTTCTTAACATCAGCATCTTCATGTACTTCCACTGCTGTTATATTATCAGTCTTAAAATCATCTAAATTAACCGCTCCACCTAAATCTAAGAAAATACTAAGAGTATTTAATTTAAATGATAAAGTCTTTTTCTTTATTTTTCTTAAGATTCTATTAGTCTTAAATATATCAAATTTATATTGTTCATCATTATGAATATATCTCATTACTAATCTAACGACTTTATAATCTTCATCTAGGTTTTCAAGCCAAATCTCATCTTCAGCTCCTTGTAATATTATAGGAGTATAACCTTTTTCTGTAATAAAGTAATGAAGAAGCTTCATCGCTAGAGTATTTTTCTCATTCATATCTATAACATGTTCTTCCATAGACATCGCCCCTCGCTATATATTTTAACATATTTTATATAAGAAATAAACACATTCTAAATCAATTAGATATCCTACTAATTAAATCACTAACATTATCAATAACTCTATCAGTAACAGAAACTAATTCTTTACAAGAATTCCTAACTCTATAGCCATTATAATCTCTAATCATCTCTATATCATTAATACCATCACCAATAGTATAGACATTTTTCTTTACTATTTCTTCTTTATCTAATATCTTATCTATCATCAAAGACTTGCTAGCTTCACTTGAAACAACTTCCACTAAATAATGATTATCTTCACTTATAAAATAACTTTTTATATTAGTATAACTTTTATCTATATAATTTTTAACTTCTAAAGCTTTATCATAACTATATAGTTTTAACATTATTTTAACTATATTTAAAGTATCTGTTACATTTTTATCAAATGCACTAATCAATATCACATCATAGATATCTTTATCATTATTTGCATACTCTAAAATACTATCAACTAACTCTTTATCCAAAGTAAATACTTTAATAATCTCTAAGTCTTTAGATAATAGCAAGGCTCCATGATTTAAAATTAAATAATCATAAGGTATCTCATATTTATCTATCTTTTGTTTTAAATCAACATAGCTTCTCCCTGTAGCAAGTACAAAAAGATTATCTAAAGTTCTAAATTCATTTACTTTATCTATATTTTTCTTTATATCTCTATCATTTTGATAAAATGTTCCATCATAATCACTTATTAGTATCTTCTTCATAATTCCAAATACCTAACTTTCCTTTAGCAAATATAGGGTTATCTAATACTTCAATATCTTTTAATATCCAGGCATATCTTCCCAGTCTATAATCACCACAGATAAACTCTAGACTATCTTTTTTTATTTTATCTAAAAACTCTTCATCCATATAGACACAGTCTACTAATTTACATTTACAAACGATTAATCCAAAATTCAACTCATTAACATCAACAAGGCTCATCAACTTTTTATTATTCTTCCACTCTTTAGGTATCTTAGTAGAACTAGCATGAATATATAACTCTCCCCTGTAATTAGTTTTAAAGCTTCTTGTCTCTATTTTCTTTTTACCTAATTTTATTAAAGTTGCATATGGTTCAGTTAAACTTAATACTTTCACTTTATAATTCCCCCATGACATTTTAATTCATATATTAGCTTTTTATCTTTATATATTTGTTCAGTACCTACAAAGTTTTCCATATCTCCATCTACATTAAAAATATAAAGATAATCTTCATTTATAAATTCTTTAGGTCCTCTAACAGGAATGACTTCCTTATCTTCTCCTACTTTCATAAGAGCAACTCTTAAGACTTTGTCCATCACTTCTTCAGTTAGACTATCATCTATTGTAACTCCATAATAATTCATACCCCATAGGATATCATTATTATAATAAACTACTTCTTCGCCCATAAACTTAACTCCACCAAAATAAGTATCATGATAAGTAAAATTGCCATCTGTAAACTCATAATCTTTTGACTTTAATCTACTAGGTAAAACTTTAGGGGCATCACTATTAGCATAAGTACTCTTCTTTGCTTTCACTAAAAACTCTAAAAATTCTTTGTTATTTACATTCATATTTTATTCCTCACATTTTTCTTACTTTTTGTCTAACCAATAATAAGGTTGTAATTCTTCTAAAGTTTTAAATACAACACTGTTATCTTTTGTAGAGATAGCACACTTTACACCTTTGCCAAAGTAAAATAATCTTTCTTGGCATATCCCACATGGAGATAATATTTCATAAGGTGTATCATCTTTTTGCCTACAAACACATAAAGAATGTGTAACTTTCTTATTCAATTTATGAGCTTCACATATTGCTCCAGTTTCAGCACATAGATAAGCACTATCATTTTTCTCTTCATCCCAAACAGAAATTAAATAATCGCCTGTTTCTATCCTTAATACTGCTACACCACCTGCTTTATTTTCACCATATCTATAATTCAAAAAATCTAAAGCTTTATTAAACATTTCCTTACCAATATTAATATCTATATTTTTATCTTTCATTTTTTTCACACTCCAAATATTTTAATAATTTACAATATTTTATTCTTAACTTTAGTATTATTACTTTAATTATAATTTAATATTAATCTATTAAATATAAAAAGGCTAGCCCTCTTTGACTAACCTTGTAAAATGTCTAACGACACCTGACATTAGTATAAAGCATTTCTGCTCCTGTACTTATATACTACACTAAACATTATATATTAGTCAAAAGTTTTTTATTTATTCTCTAAACTCTTTAAATAATCTAAGAACTCACGAGGAGGTTCTTGCTCAAAATATAACTCTTTACCTGTAATAGGATGAACAAATCTAATACTCTTAGAGTGTAACATTTGTCCAAACTCTGTTGTATTTTTATGATTACCATATAAAGGGTCATTACTAACTGGGTGTTTGATGTAATTAAGATGTACTCTTATCTGATGAGTTCTACCTGTCTCTAAGATACATTCTATTAAGGTATTATTCTTAAATCTTTTTAATACTCTAAAATTAGTTATTGCCTCTTTACTATTATGAGCGGTTACTGCCATCTTTTGTCTATTATTTTCATCCCTTCCAATAGGAGCATCAATAGTACCAGTCTCATGTAAAATAACTCCATCTACTATCGCAAGATAATGTCTTTCTATTTTTTTATTTTTAATCATCTCACTAAGTAATTCCATAGTTTTAGCATCCTTTGCCACTACCATTAGACCACTTGTATCTTTATCAAGCCGGTGAACAATACCTGGTCTAAAGGTGCCATCTTTACTTACTTTAGAGTGATAAATAAGAGCATTAACTAAAGTATCTGTAACATGCCCTGGGGCCGGATGAACTACAAGTCCACTTTGTTTATTAATGATTAGTAAGTACTCATCTTCATAAACAATATCAAGAGGAATATTAGTAGGTTGTAAGTCGTCTAGATTTATCTCTTCATCAACACTAACTTCAATAATATCTCCTATTTTTACTTTATAACTAGCATTTTTCTCTTTACCATTTACAAGTACTTTATTATCACTAATTAACTTAGACACTCTACTCCTAGATAAATCACTATTACTTGCAATATAACTATCTAGTCTATTTCCTTCACTACTTACTTCTAACTTCATCTTTTTTACCTCTTTCTTTTAATATTTCTTTTATTATTACGATAATTATTCCAACAACTATTAGGATATCGGCAAAGTTAAAGATAGGATAGTTATATCCTAGTATTTTAAATGATAAATAATCTACTATATAACCATCTATTAATCTATCTATAAAATTACCTAATAATCCTGCTAAGACTAAAGAGTAACCAATAGAAAGGACTCTATCATCCAAGTTATTCTTTAACTCATAAATTATAAAGAACAAACAAATTATAGCGATAAGTATTAATAGATAAGTTCTACTTGCAAATAGAGAAAATGCCGCCCCATCATTTAAAACATAAGTTAGAGAAAAGAAGTTATCTATAATATTAACAGTTGTTAAATAACTACTAACTAAATATTTTAAACCTAAATCTAATCCTAATAAAACTATAACTAATAAACTCGATAAAATAATATTACTCTTCTTCATTTTCTCTCCTTACATACTCTACTTTACTAACGACTAACTGTAACTCATCATACCTTTTCTCTACTGTTCCTGTAAATATACAAATGTCTCCTTTTTTAATATCCATATTATTTTTATATACTCTAGGGAAGAAGATAAAATCAATAGAACCTGTCTCATCACTAGCAGTTATGAAAGCCATATCTTCATTTTTCTTAGTCTTAATCGCTTTAACTTTCTCTACCATTACCATTGCACTAACTATTCTATTAAAGTAATTACTTAAATTATTAATACTAATAATATTTTGATACTTACTTTTATAAGCAGTTACAGGATGATTACTGATATAAAAACCAAAACACTCTATCTCTTGTTCTAATAAAACACTACTTTGGAATTCATTATTAATGATAATCTCTGGTTTCAAGACTAAACTCTCATCTAAATCTATAGTTAAACTACCATAATTAACAAGACTATCTAAATTAGTAATAAGTGTCTTTTTATTATAGCCTAAATTTCTAAAGGCATCTGCATTTATTAAAGACTCTAATTGTTTTTTGGTAACCCCTCCTCTAACTAACTTAGAGAAAGCATCATATATATCAGTAAACTCTTTGTCTCTTGCCTTTAACACTAAACTTGAAACACTTGTCCCTACACCCTTAATAGTAGAAAAAGGAAAGATAATGTTATTATTATCTATAACAAATCTATTAGTACTTTTATTAATATCAGGTTTTAAGACTTTTAGATTATGACTTCTAACTTCTCTTATATATTCTTGCATCTTTCCTGCCGCTCCAATGACATTATTAAGCAAATTAGCATAGAACTCTAACTTATAATGTACTTTTAAATAAGCCATTTTATAAGCGACAAGCGAATAAGCAACAGCATGAGATTTATTAAAACCATAACCTGCAAACTTAAGGATACTTGCAAATATTGTCTTAGAAGTAGCATCATCATGTCCTAAGGCTTTCGCTTTACTTATGAACTTACTCTCTTCGTTCTTTAAAACATCTACCTTTTTCTTACTAATCGCCCTTCTTAAAATATCGGCTTCTCCTAAAGAATAACCTGCATAAGCATGAGCTACTTGCATTATCTGCTCTTGATATATCATAATACCATAAGTCTCTTTTAAGATAGGCTCTAATACTTTATCTTGATAAATAACTTTCTCTCTTCCTTCACGTCTTGCAATATATAAATCAATATTCTCAGCAGGTCCAGGTCTAAATAAGGCAATCGCTGCAATTAAATCATCAAAACTACTAGGTTTAAGCTTTCTTAAGAAGCTTCTCATTCCATTAGATTCAAACTGGAAAATACCACTTGTATCACTTCGTGCAAAAAGATTATAAACCTCGCTATCATCTAAAGGAATAGTATTAAAGTCAATCTCAACTCCCCTATTTTTTAAAACCATATCTATAACGTTCATAATAATAGTTAAGTTCCTAATTCCAAGAAAGTCCATCTTTAATAGACCTAACTCTTCTAAATAATTCATAGAGTATCCCGTTAAGTACATATCATCACTTTTAGTTAGGGGAATGACTTCATCTAAGTCTTTTTTACACATAACAATACCCGCTGCATGTGTCCCAATCTGTCTTGGAAAACCTTCAATAATAGATGATACTTTATAAACTTTAGATAATACTTCATCACTATTTATATATTCTCTAAACTTTTCATTTTCTTTATAAAAATCAATTAACTTTCTATGCGACATAACAGGAATAAAAGATGTTAGTCTATCTACTTTATATAAAGGCACATTAAAAATACGAGAAGTATCTCTTAATACTTGTTTAGCAGCAAGAGTACCGAAGGTAACAATACCAGATACTCTTTTTTTACCATATTTTTCAGTAACATAATTAATAATATCATCTCTATATATATCAGGTATATCTGTATCTATATCAGGCATAGTCTTACGTTCAGGATTTAAAAATCTTTCAAATAGTAAGTTATACTTTAAAGGGTCTATTTCTGTAATACCAAGAGAGTATGCTACTAAACTACCTGCCGCACTACCCCTACCAGGTCCTACTAATATTCCTTTCTTTTTAGCATATCTAATAAAGTCATAAACAACAAGAAAGTAGTTAGCAAAGCCCATATTATTAATGATATTAAGTTCATAACTTAATCTATCAAGATACTCCTTAGAAACATTATTATTAAGTCTTTTAGTAAGTCCTGCCCTAGCAAGAGAAATTAAATAGATAGATGAATCTACTCCTTTAGGGCATTCATATATAGGTAGTAATAAACTAGGCTTAGGAAACTCTAAATTACATTCATCTACTATCTTCAAAGTATTAAGAAGTCCTATATTATCATAAGTATTAATAACATCAGTAACTTCTAACTCTTTATTTAAAATATCATAACTAATATTATCATTTATAGTCTTACCATCACGAATTAAATATAAATATTTTAAATAGTTACTATACTCCTTACTCTTATATAAACAAGGCTTTAAATAAACTATATCTTTAGTAATAATTAAAGCCTCACTTTCTTCTTTCTTATTACTAAAGCCAAGATAAATATCCTTAATTTTATCTCTATATTCTAAGTAAAAATCTAAACTAGAATAAGGCACTAAAAAGAAAAGATTATCTTTATAGTTAATAATATCTTCTAAAGTTATACTATTATCATTTACTCTTGTACATATTTTAATTAGATTAAGGTAACCTTGATAATTTTTTATATATAATAAGATTTTATAATTATTAATAGAAACTTCTAAACCAACAACAGGTTTTATGTTCTTAAGATTACACTTCTTAATAAACTCCATTGTTCCATACATATTATCATCACAAATAACAGCACTAGTTCTATTATTTTTAATGTTGTAATCTATAATATCATCTATTGTTAAAAGACTAGATAAAAGAGAGTAATTACTCTTAACATAAAGCATATTGAACATAACAATCACTCTCCTTTCTTCTTTTATATCATACAGATGTATGTAGAGTCAATATTTTTATGCGATTTTATTTGACTTTATACCATAAATATGGTAAAGTTATAAAGCAGAAACGTTTAGTAAAGGAGGAATTATTATGGCAAAGAAAGTTACTAGCAAAAAGCCTTTAACTGGAAATAGTAGATCACATGCTTTAAATGCTACTAAAAGACAACAAAAACCAAATTTACAAGTAATAAGACTTGAAGATGGAACTAAAATTAGAATGAGTGCAAGAGAAATCAGAAGTTTAAGAAAACAAGATAAACAAGCTGCTTAATATAAAAAAGATAGTCGTCACAAACGATTATCTTTTTTTAGTACCATAATGCATATTAACTTGCTCTCTCATATAATCTAAATTTCTAGATGCTTTTTGACTAGCAAGCATTTGAAAATATGCTAAATCAAAATTATTATTTTCTGATTTTGTAACTTCAGTATCATCTACAACAGTTGCAAATTGAGATGTCATATTAGGCATTGTTCTAATTATACTATTAGCTAAATTGCCTCCAACACGTGATGATGCTAAAGCTTCAGTAAATGACTTTTCTCTTATTTGATATCTATTCATTAATTGCTCCTTTCTTACTGCGTGCTGATATATTATCATATTTTTCTCAGTTTGTCAAACATTTTTTTGTATGCATGAGCAATTAATATATATTATCTTTCTAAATAATCTGCCCCTTTAAAAGGACCACCTTCTGGCTCTTCCTTAAGTAAATCATTAAAATTCTGTTGTCTTAAGGCTTCATATATAACTATAGCCACACTATTAGAAACATTCAAAGCTCTAATATTAGATGTCATTGGTATTCTAAGGCAATGTGATAAGTCATCTTTTAATATTTCTTTAGGAATACCAGTAGATTCTTTACCAAAGATAAAATATAAATCTAAATTTTCTTTATTACTATAATCAAAACTAGTATGAGGTTTCCTTCCATATCTTGTTAGATAATAATATACACCTTTATTTTTAGATGTAAAATCATCCCAATTCTCATAGACTTCATAATCTAGTTTTTCTATATAGTTAACTGCACTTCTTTTAAGATGCTTATCATCTAAAGAAAAGCCTAATGGTTTAATTAAATGTAATTTTGTATTAGTCCCTACACAAGTTCTCATGATATTACCAGTATTTTGTGGTATTTCAGGTTCAAACAAAACTATATGATTCATAATAACACCTCCAAACTAAAACAAGACTTATTGTCCTGCTTTATCATTAATATCAAGAAAGTTTAAAGCTTCATCTCTAGTTAATAATGCCCCATTAAGTCCATCTTCAACCGCTGTAATCTTTCCTTCTGTAAACTTAATCAAACATGGTACTCTTCCAATACTAAAATCTGAGCCATATTTATCTAATAAGTTTTGTATAAAAGAAGTCTTATCATCTACATCTTCTAAATTAACATATACTAAATCCTCATAGTTATTCTTCTCTAAAGGTGACTTTATTGTTTCCTCAAATTCTCTACATTCACTATCACTTGCAGCACACAAATATAATATTGGAGAAGGATTTTCTGTCAAATAATGTTCAACTTCATTTGGATTAATTTCGGAAATAACATTTTGTAAGACAGGTATTTCCTTTTGATAATTCTTATAAGTATTATATAAACTGGCTAAATATAAAACTAGGACTATTACTATAATATATATAACTACTAAAATTACATAATTTTGTTTTTGTTTCTTTTTACTTTTCACTATCATCACCTCTAACTTAAATTAATTGTAACACAATCTTAATATTTTGAAAACAATAGTTTTTATTTTTTAGGCAGAAAAACTTTACTATTTAACTATTAGACATAAACTACAAATAAAGGAGGATTAATTATGTACAATAGACCAATTTACCAAAATAATAATAGAAATGGTTTTATTCCTTTAATTGTTGGGGGTGTTATAGGATATGGACTAGGTAGTTATAATAGACCTAACTTTTATTATCCAATATACCCATTCTATCCAGTATATCCTATGTATCCACCATTTTATAGAAGATAAGGTTAATGCCTTATCTTAAAAAAAGCCCTATGGACTATTTTATTGCAGTTATTTCAACTTCATAACTTCCATTAGGACTTTCTACAGTAATAACATCTCCTACTTTATGATTAAGTAGAGCTTTAGCGATAGGACTTTCATTAGAGATTCTTCCTTCGAAAGGATCAGCTTCTTGACTTCCTACTATTTGGTATTCATCAGTATCATCTTCATCATCTACATATTTAATAGAAACTGTACTACCAAGTCCTACTACATCTTTAGGAATATCTTTAATTATTTCTACATTTTCAAGCATCTTCTCTATAGTTTTAATTCTACCTTCAATTTGTGCTTGTTCATTTTTAGCAGCATCGTAGTCAGCATTTTCAGATAAATCACCTAAACTACGTGCTTCCTTAATGGCCTGTATATTAGCAGGTCTTTTTTCATTTATTAATTCACTTAATTCATTTTTTAAATCATTAAGTCCTTCTTCTGTTAAATAAACTGTTTTTTTGTTTCCCATTGTAATCACCTCAAAATTTATAATAATAGGCTAGGTCTCCCTAACCATAATACGAGTAAAATTTTAGCACAAATTTACAAAAATATCAAGCATTATTTTCATAAATTTCTTTAGTATATTATGCATTACACTTTAAAATGATACTAAGAATTAACAATCCATTCAACAATTGTCTTCTTAAGAGAAAAATATGTCTCTTTTTCATACTGCATATTACAAATACAATACTTTTTATTAGCAATATGAGAGCAGAACATACACTCATCAATGTTAAAGCAGTCTTGAATAAATAAAGAGTTACTTATTTTATTAGAACAAATAACACTATAGGAGTTACTACAATTATTAGAGTCATCTACTCTAATAGAAAAGGTACAATTTCCACTACGTTGAGAAGCTAATAAGAATTCACTTCTCCCACATCCATCACAAAATACTATATTTTTACAGTTAGAACAGTTAGTAGAATTATAGACATAACTAGAATCATATATAGTATCGCTTTTACTAACATATGTAGAATTATAACAACGCTCTGTAGTAATAGTATTAATCTCTTCCCAGGTATTAATTAATTCTTCTAATGAATTAAAATCTCTTTTTTCCATCATAAAGCCCTTACTACTATCTAAATTTTCCATATTATCTTTAGTAATAAATTTAGTAGCATTATCAAAATCAGTATATGTCTCTTCATGAGTTATACTATCATATACTTTTCGTGGCAGTTTAATATCAAAAGCATATTTTTTATAAATATCATCTAATGAATCTTTATTATCAACTAAAAAAACCGCTTTAAATATCTTATTTATAATCACTAAAGCATCTTCCCTACTCATACTTATTACTTCCTTTTTTTCTGCTATTAGATAAAGTAATTAAAATATCTTTTAGTCTTTTTGTTGTAAAATTAGAAAAGCTTGTCTTAATACTAGTGGATATATTCTTAACAATATTTTCTTTGTTTCTCTTATCTCTAATTAATGGAACTGCCACAAAATCAGTTGTTTTCGCTTTAACGACAGGAAGAATTTTACCATTCTTACTTATTCTTACTACAACTTCTCTATTATTTAAACCTGTAAGCAAGTTAATCTTATCATCATCAGTTACACTTCTTGCAAATTTAATATCTAAGATATCTTTTAATATAACTGCATCACTTCTTGAAGTTCTAAAAACATAATAATTAATGACATTTGCAAAGATTGAGTCTTGTAACTTCTTACTAATCTGTCCAAAATACTGTTCTGTTAAAATAAGGGCGATATCAAACTTTCTTGCTTCTGATAAAATTCTCTCCATAATAGGATTTTCAAGTAATGATACTTCATCGACAACTAAAATTAGTTTTTTATTTATTCTATTTTCAATAGCAGTTTCAAGTATTTCTTCCATCACTAAAGAAGATATAGTCTTAACTATATTATCACCTAAAATACTTCTATCTAAAGAAAATATAGTTAAGTCATTATCTTTTATAACATCACTTATGCCTATTTTTTTCTTCTCAAAAGTAGAAAACACTAACATCTCATCGATAAAACTAATTATAGGAGAAATACTCTCATTATAATAATTAGTCTTTAAATCATTAAACTCTGTTAAGAAAAAGGAAACAACTGTATCATTTAGTTTAGGAGTTAACTCTTTTACTAGATTATTACGATATTCTAAATCTAATAAGACTTTTCTAATATTTAGAAATGAGAAATCTTCTTTGACAAGCAATAGATTAATTGTATATCTTAAGACTCTTTCTAATTTTAAATTATATCCATCTTTCATTAAGTTTTTAAACACTGATAATAACAGTTCATTTTTAATAACGATATCACTACTACTAGATAAAAACAAATCACAACTTTCATTAAAGAAATCTATTACTTTAGTCCTATCTAATCCTCCAATATCTTTTTCTATTGAAGCATGAGGGTCTATTACTACTACTTTATAATCATCACTATTTAACATTATATTCTTAATTAAAAGACTAATTAGTTTAGATTTACCACTTCCACTACTACCAACTATTAAGGAATGTTTAAAAAAGTCATAATCTTTATAATCAAGATATAAATCACTATTTAGATATGGAAAAGCATCAACACTAAAAATACCAGTATTATTACTAGTTAAAAGAGGTAATATTTTTTCTAAGTTTAAATACTTGTTTTTCTTCTCATAAGAAAATCTTTTATTATTACTAAAATCAACACTAAGTATGTAAGTAGGTCTTGCTAGCATAAATCTTCTTCTAATATAGTTATTACTATTTTTAAAGAATAAATAAGTCTTAAATAGTCTCTTATTAAAAAAAGGAATGATATTAATAATAATATATTTAAGTTCCCTATTATGTTTTAATCTACTAATATCAGAAAGCTCTACAGCATTTTTATCTACATCTAAAATAATAGGTTTATGTTTTAGATAATCTATCTCTATATTTATATCATCTTCTTTTATTAAAAAGTCATCCATGGAATTTATTGTTGGTGGAACTTTATATTTAGTAACTAGATAATATTTAATTTTATTATTAAATATTTCTATAACTATTTTAAATTTTCTAAAATCCCCATTGTATTTACATATATAATCTATTAATTCCTGCCAAGATTCTTTTGAAACATTATCTGTATTTAGATAAATAGATTGAACTACCATGTTAAAACTCCCCTTTAGTGAAGTTTAACATAGAACTAAAGGAAAAAACTGACATTTATATTCTATATTTTGTCAGTTTTTAAGACTATTAATTTATAGAAAAGTGTGATACAATACATATATGAAGAGTTTCTTCATAAAATAGAAATGAATACATCTATTAGAATAGATGCTTTCAAAAAAATGTGTTTTTTTAGATAACATCTAATTCCAAGAGAAATTAGATGTTATTATTATCTAAAGATTAAGGTGATAATAATGAATAACAAGATAATGATAATTATAAAATATGATTTTTCATGTTTGTTCATATATCTTGCCCCTTTCTATAAGATTATAAATGTTATAGAAAGGCATCTAATTCCAAATAAATGTATTCGTATTTAGTGTAACATAAAACTCGTATCTTTCATAGTACGAGTTTTCGTAAATTTATTTCTTGTTAATCTTCTATAGGTATTAAAAACTCTGTTATACCATCATGATAATATTCAAGCTCTGGTAAGGGTCTAATATTATATTGTAAATTTAAAAACATTGTTTTATAAAACTTTTGACTAACTCTCCTAATATCTTTCGCTTCCTGGGAATTTATTATAAAAACAATCCATTTACTCTTAGGAATAACATATTTAGATAATCCAGATAATTTTTCTTTATATAAACACCAATATTCAAAGTTATCACTAGTATATCTATCTTCATAAGTAACCATACCATAATCAGGATGCTTATTAAATTTATTGATACATTCATCAAAAAATCTTGGGGCATCACTCTTAATAGTATCACTTGTAGTCTTAGTTCCTACTCCATATAAAGTAAATTCATCTAAAGATATAATGTTATATGTTAAATCACTACTATCAGTAACTTCCTCTTTAAAGACAATTCTAGGAAAAGTTTTAATACCTTTCTTTAAGTCTTTTGCCTTACTAGGTTTAATGCCATAGAACTTATAAAAAGCACGAGAAAAAGATGTTGGATTATCATAGTGATATTTAAGCGCAACATCTATTACTTTCTCATTTTTTACAGTTAAATCATAAAAAGATAAAGTTAGTCTTCTTTTTCTAACATATTCTGTTATGGTATTATTACATAATAGACTAAAGAGTTTTTTAGCAGTATAGACATTAACTCCTAGAATTCTAGCGATTTTTTCATAGTCTATATCGCTTTCTAAATTATCTTCTATATGATCTATTACTTTATTTAATTCATGATAAATATTCATAATTATTTAATTTCAGTAAGCCAAAGACTATGTAAATTACAATAAGCATAGATTTTATTATATGATTTATCATAAGGAAAACTTGCTTCTGGTTTATCTCCTGCTTTTAACTTCTTAATCATATAATTATCATCACTTGCAAGAATTATAAAGGAAATATAATGTTCATCTGTCATTGGATGTTCTACTTCTCCTACTTTGATATTAATCATTCCATCTTTAATCTCATATACTGGTAAATGTTTTTCAGTAGCCGCTTCAGTTGTGTTCGCTTCAACTAATGTCATCTTTTCACCACAGCATACTAAAGCCTCACTTTTATCTTCTAACTTTAATATAACATTTCCACATTTTTTACATACATAAATTTTCATTAATCATACCTTCTTTCCATATTTATTATAATTTCTATTTTAACTTTTTACAAGATGTAACTAAGTTTTCTAATAGAAAGGCAATAGATAAAGGACCTACTCCCTTAGTTTTAGGTGTATAACTAATATTATCACTATCTATTAAGACATCACCTAAACCTACATCTATAATAATACAGTCATCTTTTAAATCACTACTTCTAAAAAGATTATTAACACCTGTTACACTTATCACAATATCACTGTTTTTTAACAAACTAACTAAATCTCTAGTCTTAGAGTGACACATACTAACTGTTGCATCACTATTTATTAAGTAACTTGCAAGAGGTCTAGAAATGTTATAACTTCTTCCAATGATAGTGACATTTTTACCACTTAAAGAGATATTATAAGACTCTAATATCTTTATAACGGCAAGAACAGTAGAATTAACTATATTAGGTCTATTTATAGATAAATAATACTGATTAATGGAATTAACACCATCTATATCTTTATTTATATTTATCGCATCATAACAAGCATATTTATCTACATTTTTAGGAAGAGGTTCTACTAATAAAATACCAGTTATTTCATCATCTTTATTCAATTCATCTATTAAAGAAATAACATCTTTTGTATTAGGATTATCTAAGTTATAATGTTTAAAATGGATATCAAGTTCAAGACATTTATCTATTAATAATTTACAATATGTAGAGTTATTGAAGCTAATGATAGCAAGAAAAGGGGTGTTTTTCTTAAGACCTTTCTTTACTTTAGTAAGTATAACACTAACTAAAGTACTACACTCTAACACTCTACTCATGATTTTTAATCTCTCTTATCAAAAAGTCATCAGTCATACCAGCGATATAATCTATCACCCATCTTTTAATATTAGTAGATTCTAAATATCTTTTATCTTGATGATTTAAAAATATTTTATAGATATCACTTTCTTTATTATTTGTCTTTATATCATCTAAATAGATATTATATAGTTTATTGATACCAGCTTCATAATAATTTAATTCTTCTTTAGTCATAGAATACTTATAGATATTTTCATTATTAAATTTCTTTAAAGCGAATAGAGCATTATAGACTTTATCACTCATCTTAATATAAGGTTTATCTATACTTTCATTAATAATATCTAAGACAATAGTATTAACAATATCTCTATTATTATCACCTAAAACATCTCTTATACTTTCTGGTATATCACTTCTTTTAAATCTATCTATCATAATAGCATCTTCTATGTCTCTACCAATATAACCAATAATATCACTAATTCTAACTACACAACCTTCTAAGGTCATAGGACGATACTTTTTAGATTTCTCTAAGTCTTTATAACTTTCATTATATTCTCTTAAAAACTCATTCTTATCCTTCTTCATAGGTTCATAGATAGGACTTAACATCTCCCCATTATGGGTCATAATACCATCTAAAGTTTGAAGGGTTAAATTAAGTCCTTCTCCATCTTTTGCAACATCCATATAGTATCTAACCCCTTGAATATTGTGAGCGAAATACTCTCCTAGTTCTTTTAAAGATAATCTATTTAATATCGCTTCCCCGGTATGTCCTAAAGGAGTGTGACCAATATCATGACCTAAGGCAATCGCTTCTATTAAGTCTTCATTTAAGTTTAAAGCTCTACCTATTGTCCTTGCAATCTTACTAACTAACTGGACATGAGTAATTCTTCTACTTACATGGTCATTAGAGTTTAGTGTATAAACTTGGGTTTTATTTAAATATCTTGTATAAGACAAAGAATGAATTATTCTATCTATATCATGAAAAAACGGAGGACGAATATCTTCCTTTTCTTCTTTAAACCTAACAGCATCACTACTTTTAGTAGCATAAGGACTTAAATCTTTTTCTTTCCTTAAAAAGTTCTCTTTAGCTTTCTTAAAATTATCCATTAAATCACTTCTTTCCTAGATAATATTTTTTAGTTTTCACATTTCCCCTTTTCATCTTTACAAAATTATCAAAATTATCTTTAACATAATTATCTCTATTAAAGATATGATTAATCACTACTCTATTCTCTTCAGTAATATCATCTTCATTTAAATATAGACCCTCATCATAATTAACAATATTTAATTTCTTACTTTCATCTCTTTCTGATTTTAAGATAACAAAGTTATTAAAGCCATCCAACTCTTCATAACCTGTTTTAGTCTTAGATACAATTATTTTATCTAAAAACATAAAATCTACCTCTCCACAAACAAAATCTTCGGCAAGCATCACATAAACTGGAACATAATAATATTCTTTACTACCCATAACTACTTCTCCTTATTAATTTATATTGAAAGATTATTTAGCCTTTCTAATTAATCTTATCATAGAATAAGGAATAAATCTTGTATCAAATGGTAATTTTAATATTTCTTCAGGATGTCTTGCAACATCTATTTTCTCATTATCTTCATTATAGATAACCTCTATTTTATAAGGATAAATCTCTCCTGTTGGTGTAAATATCTCTACTTCATTACCGACTTTAAAGTAGTTACGTTCTTTTAAGATGATAGACTTCATTTCTTCATCATAACCTATTATAAGTCCTAAATACTCTTGATTAGATACTTCTTGTCTACCTGTATAATATTGGTCAGTTACATCTGCTAAATGATTAAAGTATTGACTAGTTGTATCACGATTAGCGACAGAGTCAAGACGTTTCTCATACTCAAGTAATTTCTCATCAGTTAAAGTGCCATTATAAATACTATCTATTAAAAATCTATAACTACCAATAACAGTAGCAAGGTAATAAAGGCTTCGCATTCTTCCTTCTACTTTTAGGGAACTAACACCAATATCTATTAAGTCTTTAATGTAGCTTGCCATATTTAAGTCTTTTGTAGCAAGAGTAAATTTATCATTATCTTTATAATCAAAGGCAAAACGACATACTTGAGCACATCCACCTCTATTAGCATCACGATTAGTAACATAATTAGATAAAGCACATCTACCACTAAAACAAGTACACATGGCACCATGAATAAAGACTTCTGTTTCTAGATTAGAAATACTTGATATTTCTTTTATCTCATCACGAGATAACTCTCTTGCAAGAACAACTCTACTTGCTCCTAAGTCTCTATAAAACATTGCACTGCTTATATTAGTAATAGAGTCTTGTGTTGAGATATGAACTTCTACTTTTTTATAATTGTCTATAATATATTTTGCAAGATATAAATCACTAACAATAAAAGCATCAATACCTGCTTCTATAACTTCTTTAATGTATTCTTCCATACCTACTCTATCTTTATCATGAAAAACAATATTAGCAGTCAAATATACTTTTTTACCTAAATTATGAGCGAAAGTACATCCTTCTTTTAATTCATCTAAACTAAAATTAGTAGCATTCGCTCTTAAACTTAGTTTTTCTCCTCCTACATAAACTGCATCAGCACCGTATAATAAGACTACTTTAAGTCTTTCTAAATCCCCTGCTGGTGCTAGTAACTCTATTTTTTTCATAACATCACTACTTTCTTATTTATATATGACTTGCAATAAATTCCACAACATCATCTTCATTTACTTCTAGTAACTTCATATCTTCATCTGTAACATCCGTAAAATATTTATCAAGTTTTTTATATTTAGATATAGAGTTTAAGGGGTATCCTGGATTAATCTTATCACTAGGATTATCTACCATATAAAAATCATCTTTAGACCAACTATATGTAGCTTTCTCACCCTTTTCATTAATAACTGCTAAACCATATACCCATTTACAATTAATTTTCCCGTCTTTTCCATATTCTTTTACTAAATTCGTATAATAGTCAATGGCTTCTTCATCAGTTAGGCTCCTACCATTAACACGTCTAACAAATAAGCCTGGCTGTTTATTTTCTGGAACACCTTCCATATATAGTGTATCATCCATACCCATACAAGGCTTTTTTGTAAGTCTATAACACTCTCTTGCTTTTATTAAAGCATTTTCTATAGCAGTAGTTCCATCTTCTTCTATATCTAATTTCATATCTATATCTTTTAAAGATAATACTTCTATTCCATGTTCTTTTAATCCCTTACTGAATCTCTTTGCTTTAGATTCATTAGTTGTTGCAAATATAATTTGTTTCATAAATACTCCCTCCTACTTTACTTTATAAATAGTCTCTCTATATAAGAACCCTCTATTATGTCCTGCTAATTCGTCTATTGTTGGCTTATTAAAATTTACAAAAGCATTTATTAGTTCTTTATACTGATTACCATCATAGTCACCTTGCTCTATAATTCCATAATTAATACCAGAGTCTTTTAATTCTTTATAAACACTGCTTAAATTAAGTCTCTTGTTATAAAAGAAAGTTGTCCCATTACTATCTTCTTTAACTAAGAACTCCTGTCCACTTTTAGGCTCTTTAATAGTAATTAAGTCACTCTTACTTTTATTTTTATTTGCAAAATAACTAGTAAGTAAACTTCTTCTAGACATAGCGACTACTGGATTACCAAGTAGTAAAATAAATAAATCACTTTTAGTCTTACTTCTTATCTTAAGTATTTCCTCTTTAGTTATTTCATTAGATAGATATGCTCCCCTTACTCCTAAATCATAATATAAATTAATAGTATCACTATTAGTAACCATATGAGTTCCATTATAGATTAAATTAACGTTTATCTTATGTTTTTTGACTAGATTGAGGACTGCTAAATCATAGAAGAAAACTCCATCTACTTTTATATTTTCTAGTTCTTTTAATACCTTAAGTAAATTATCTAACTCATTATTAAATATCATCTTATTTATAACAACAAAGCATAGCTTATCAGTATTTTTCTTATATTCTTTTATATCAGAAATATTATAATATTTAAAATAATCAACAGAAAAGTTTTCTAATGGTAAGATAAGTCCATCTAAGCCATTATCTAAGTATTCTAAATAATTATCATCTCTTATTAAACCTAATAAATTCATAATATCAGTCCTTTTCGTTACATATTTTATCACAAATAAGAGTAAAGAAAAAGAGACATCATTAAGAAATCCCTTTATTATTCTTCTGTTGGTTCATCTAACTTAACAAGTACTTCTCTAGGTTTAGAACCATTAGGAGGTCCAATAATACCTCTCTCTTCTAATAAATCAATAATACGCGCTGCTCTATTATAACCAAGTTTAAATCTTCTTTGTAATAGTGAGGCACTAGCTTTTTGAGTCTCTATAACAAACTCTACTATTTCATTATATAAAGGATCATCATATTCTTCCTCTTGTCTCATATCTTCTTTTTGTGAGGCACTCTTTTCACTATCACCTTTTAAATCCATAAAGGCTTGGTCATACTCGGCTTTTTGTTGTTCAATAGTATAATCAATAATTCTTTTAATCTCATCATCTGAAATAAAAGCACCTTGAATACGTTCTGGATCTGCTTCTCCCATTGGTAAGAATAACATGTCACCTTTACCAAGTAGTTTTTCTGCTCCTGTCATATCAAGGATTGTTCTTGAATCTATACTACTAGATACGGCAAAGGAAATACGGCTTGGAATATTCGCTTTTACAACACCTGTAATTACATCTGTTGATGGCCTTTGAGTAGCGATAATTAAGTGAATTCCAGCAGCACGAGCCATCTGTGTAATTCTCATAATAGATGCTTCTACATCTTTACTTGCAACTAACATAAGGTCTGCTAACTCATCTATTATTACCACGATAAATGGCATTTTCTTCATTTGTTCATCTTGAGGTAGAGTCTTATTCATCTTTTCTACATAATCATTATAAGTTGCAATGTTTTTAGTCTTAGTTTCACTAAATGTATCATAACGTCTTTCCATCTCAGATACGATTTTAGCAAGGGCAACTGAGGCTTCTTTAGGGTCAGTTACAACAGGTCTCATTAAATGAGGAACACCATTATAACCTGAAAGTTCAACCTTTTTAGGGTCAACCATAACAAGTTTAACTTCATCAGGTTTAGCCCTCATTAAAATAGAACAAATAATACCATTAATACAAACAGATTTACCTGAACCAGTAGAACCTGCTACTAAAAGGTGGGGTGTTTTATTAATCTCACACCAAATAACATTACCCATAATATTTTTACCTAAAGGACAAAGTAATTTAGAACCATCAAGTGATTTAGGCACTTTTTCTAATACTTCTCTAAATGATACAGAAGATGTTTCTTTATTAGCAATTTCTATACCTACAGTATTTTTACCAGGAATAGGAGCTTGTATTCTAACGTCCTTAGTTGCAATGGCTAAAGCTATTTCTCTATGTATTGATAAAAGTTTACTAACCTTAGTACCAGAGTGTAATTCTAACTCATACTGGGTAACAGTAGGACCAATATGTACTTCTACTACTTTACCAATAATATTAAAGTCTTTTAATACTTTCTCAAGTATTTCTATATTCTTTTCAATTAAACTCTGATTAACACTATTTTTCTTTTTCTTAGGCTGGTCTAATAAAGTAATAGGTGGCAACACATAATTATGTTTAACAGTAACTTTATTTTCATCTACTACATTTACTTCACTAACCCCACTATTTTCTTCTTTAGGAACATCTTCATGAACTTTCGCTTTAGTAAGCTCATCTATACTAGATATAACAATTTTCTTATCATCATCTTTTATCTCACCAAGCACAGGTTGTTCTTCATTTCCTGTTATAATAGGTTTCTTAGTACTAACCTCTTCTTCATCATCACTACTACTCTTATCCCTCTTAGGAAACTTCTCTTTAGCAGCTTTAGCTTTATCTTTAACAAAGTCAACAATCGAAAAGCCAGTAAATAGTGAAAATCCTATAATAATTAAAGTCCAAGCGATTATCTGCATTCCTCTATATGAGAATAACATCATAAACAAGACCCCAAAGGTACAACCAATAATACCTCCCCCAATAGCATTAGGTCTTGCCCCTTTCATAACATCTGAAAAAGAGTTAATTAACTGATTAGTAGTTTCACTAAAGACTTTAACAGCATTACTATCATTTTGTAAGATAAAGTTTTCATGCATTAAAACTAATACCCCTATTAATAAAAGATATATACCTAACATTTTAGTAGTAAATAAATTAGGCCAACTTCTATTTATAATTAAATATGCTCCAAGTATTAAAAGAACTACTAATAAAGGATTATATAATACTCCTACAAGAAATATTGCAAAGGATGCAATCATATTACCAACAGGACCATATCTACCAATCCCAAGTATCGCTGCTAAAACAAGTAACACTCCATATAATTCTGTTGAATGAGCGAATCCTTTCTTAGTTTCCTTCTTTTTCTTTCTTTTTGCCATAACTACCACTCTCTTTCGTATCTTTACTACTCAAGTATAACAAAACTAAAGAATAATTTAAAGAGATTGTCACTCATTTGACACTTTTATTTTATATGATTATTTTCCTTTTGTACTTCTAAAACATCATTTACTTCTTTTTTATAACAATCAGATAATTTTTCAATATTATTAGCATTAACTTTAAAGTTACCATCTTCTATTACTGGTATCTCCAATTTTTCTAAGGCTTTCAAATCATCTAAAGATGTCATATCAGTATGTCTTAATATCTCTATTAAGTAAAATAATCTATCTTTATAACTTTCATCCTTAGTTATACTATCGTGAAAGTAACTTGCTAATACTGTGCCTATTACATATCTTTGTCTATATGAAAATTGTAAATGTCCTTTCGATACAATATCATCTAAATATTTTTTAGAATTATGGAAAAAAAGTTCATAAAGTTTTGAGTCCTTAGGAAGAGAGTTTAAATAATTTAACAAAATCTCTTCATTTAACCTACCATTATTTTCTTTATATAATTTTAATAAAGTATGTTCAAATATTACTGCTGTTGCATCATCATAAGTTTCCTTTAATCTATTAGTTTTTCTAATCTTTATTTCGTCTTTATCATAACCAGAACTTTCTAAAAGATAATCTTCTAATAAAAACTCTATGGTAAGGGTAGTACTTTCACATAAAAACTGTTTTATTGTACTATCTTTATATTTTTGTTTACTAAATTTATGAGTAAACTCATGACTGATATTAAAAGCATCTGCTAGTGTTTCAGAATAATCTATATGAAGAGACCCATCATCTCTTACCTCACTTCTATCTATCCTAGGAGAATCTATTTTATTAAAGTTTACTATATTACAGGCTTTTCCATCATAAATGTCTTTCTCTTTTAAAAGCTTTAAAAATCTTGAGGCATATTCTCCATTTATTTTAGAAAAAAAGTTTGTAACTATATCTATAGAATTATCTAATGGTACATTAGTAGAATAATCATCTACAACTAAATCTTTCGTATTTTCTATGATAATACTAGCAAGTTTCACTACTTCATCTAAATATTGTAAATGATATTTTAATCTTTCATCTTCTAATGTATTCTTAATCGCTAAATTTAATTTATCATAGTACTCCATCATTACACTTCCTATTTTTTCTTATCTTTTTACAGTTACATATCTTTGATTACTAGCATTGCGTTTTTTATTAGTATATTCTAGTTTATTGCAATCAACAAGTGGCTTTAATATTTTATAGGCAACATATCTTTTTGAGGAAATATCTAAATAATTTCTAATTTCTTTAGCAGTTTTTGGTTCCTTACAAAACTCTAATACATTATTAAATATTTCACTTTGTGTATCACTTTCCATATTATATATAGTGTTTATTATATTTTGTTGTCCACTTACTTGTTCACTTACTTGTTCACTTACTTGTTCACTTACTTGTTCACTAACACTTCTTATTAAAAGAATAACATATATACATAATAAAGGACAAATACTATTAACATAATAGTTCCTTCTTTTTTACTAACTTCTCTTTCACTTCTTGCAAAGACAAATAAAAGAAATGACGATAAGAATACTGCAAGGATATCAATAAAGCCAAAGCCTTCTAGAACAATATTACCAAAAATAAGAATAGGTAATCCTAAAACTATGCATATATTAAAGATATTAGTACCAATAATATTTCCAATAGCCATATCAAACTCACCTTTTCTAGCACTAATTACAGTCATAATCATCTCAGGTAAGCTTGTTCCTATTACAATAGCAGTCATAGTGATGGCTTTCTCACTTATATTTAAAGCACTTGCAATATTTTTAGCCGAATTTACAATTAAATCACTACTATAAATTATTAAAAGAATTGTAATTAATAAAAGTACACATGAAATAAGAGAAGAATATTTACCTTTTTCTATATCTTCATCTTTTTTACTTCTTTTAAATAACATTCCCACTAAATAAAGTACAAACATACAAAATAATAATATTAATACTAAACTATCACGTCTTGAAAAAGTATTAGGTGTTAAAGGATTAAAAACTGCATCTAACATAAGAATAGAAAAGACTGTTGTAACAATTAATAGCAAAGGTAATTCTTTTTTAACAGTAGCATGTCTTACTTTAATAGGTCTTATAAAACTTGCAAGTCCTATAATTAAGAAAACATTTACAATACAACTACCTATAACATTGGCAAAAGCCATTACTCCATCACCATTAGCAACACTTCTAAAAGAAATAGCAACCTCAGGAGCACAAGTTCCAAAAGAGACTATAGTAAGAGCAATTAACATCTTAGGAACTCTTAACTTTAAAGCTAAAGATGAAGCTGCATCTACTAAAACATCTGATGATTTTACAATAATAACAAAACCCACTAATAAAAGAACTATATCTAAAAGCATAACAACACTTTCCTTTCCATCTATAATATTAGTATATATTATTTAAGAAGTTACTTCAAATAAAAGGACATCTAGTTTACACTAATATTATTAACAGAAAAAATGATTTTACTAAAAAAGAGTAATGCTTTACTTCACTACTCTATCTAGTCAAAATCTTATTCTTATCATCAAATTCATCTATTGTATCATCGACTATTCCCAATACTTCATTAAAGGCTCTTATATTACTATTTACATCATGATGAGATTTAATACTATAACTTTTAATATCTAATACATCTTCTACTTTTTTTTGGGAAGAAGTATAAACCATGCCATCTGATTTACCATCAAAAAACCTCTTATCAAAAAGGCATAAAGCAATACCATACAAATTACCTGTAATAATCGCTTCTTTTCTAACTTCACTATCAATACTTGTTAGTATATTTTTAAAACTATTTAATCTTTTAACCGCTTCCACATTATCAGTACAAAATACATTTTTAATAAAATTCTCATCATAAAGATGTATTCTTTCATCAGGAATACCTCCAGGTATAGCGATATCATAATCCATATGAGAATTACTACTTTTTTTCTCATATACATTTTTAACTAAAATATTGCAAACAATATCACTTTTAAAAACTCTTTTAATTTCTGGATAAAATATTTTAGGAGAAGCAAACTTAGTTCCTTCATAAGGGGAAGCTATATTATAAACATTTGTCTTTTTAAAAGTTTCTCTATTTTTAAAGAATCTAGGAACATAAAAGTTCATAACACTACATTTAGATAAGCCAACTATATTAACTGAATTAGTATCAGGAAGAGATGCTAAGTAATCAACATAATTTGCAAACAATTTAGCATCTTCAATAATAGGTGCATCTGCATCCATCAAGAATAATTTAATACCATAGTTACCATTACATCTTTCATAATGACTAATAACATTATCTATTCTAACTTCTGTTTCCTTAATTGTAGAAAAATCTTTGGAATGGTCCTCTACTCTAGATCCTTGATCAATTATAATATAGTTAATCTTACCATTGTCATTAATTATTCTTTTATAACTAGCAATTGCAAAACTTCTACCTATATCTTTTAAATTATCACTCTGTGTCCATTCATTCTTTTCTAAATCCCATTTAGCAAAAATATCTATTGCTCCCATAGCTTTCCCTCTTTCTTAGCTACATATTATATCATATAAATAACATAAAGTAAATAATACTATCATTTCATTAAACTATTATATAAATTATTAGCATTAGTAAAATCTGCTATCATCAAAAAGTTATCTATGTAGTTACCTTTTTCATTCTTATAGTTTAAATAATAAGCATGTTCCCACATATCCATATTAAATAATGGAATAAATCCAAAAGACTGTGGTAGTTCTTGATTAGATAGATTTATAACGTCTAGAGAACCATCATCAGTTACGACTAAAAAAGTATAACCAGAACCTTTTAAACTCATGGCTTTATTCTTAAATTCTAAAAAGAATTTATCTATACTTCCATACTTTTTATCTATATCTTCTTTTAACTTTCCACTTGGTAAAACTCTATTAGGACTCATACTCTTCCAGTATAAGTTATGATTTAAGACACCACCTAAATTATATAGAATATCTATTCTATCACTTTCATTAAATTCATCAATATGATAGAATAACTCATCTATATCATAACGATAATCAAAATTATTTTTTAATAACAAAAGATTTAATTTATTTAAATAATTCTGTTCATGTTTATGATAATGAAGTCCCATTGTATGAGTATCAATATAGGGCTCTAAATCTTGAAACAAATAAGGTAATACAGGTAATTTATACATAAAACTCAACTCCCATAATAGTTTATGTAACAAATATCTAAAAGTTAAAACTCGAGCTATTAAAACTCGAGTCTCTATTATTTTTACTATTGTCTTGGACCTTTTCTCTTATTAACCATATTTTTTATAAACTCATACATCTTGTCTGCCGTATCATCTTTTTCTATTTCAAAAACCTCATTTATACTTATATTGGTATTAAATTTTATATATTGATCAAAAGCTGAAGCTCCTTTACCTGCTAAAAGAGCAAATTTTACTTCTACATATCTATTATCTATAACGCTTTTGAATTGACACATAGAATTAGGTGTACAAACAACAGATCTTACCTGTTCAATTATATCTTTTTTATCTACACTTGCTATCATACCATCTTCTTTCTGTCTAACTTTAGCAGGTTTCATAGCAGGTAATTCTAATAGTTTATGAATAAACTCACCAATAAGTAAATTTTCTAGTGTTTCTCTTATCTCATAATCAGTAGAAAATAATATAGGGTTAATAGGATCATACTTTAATTCATCAGTAAGTTCTTTATGCATCTTTACTTTTTCACTTTGACTTCTACTAATTAAAGTGAAAGCAAACATCTCTAAGTCTGATAATGTATCAGGATACTTCTTTAATTGTTCCATTTTATATTGTTTAAAACTAGGATCTTCATCTAATAATTTTCTAAATCCATCAACTAACTCTACTGCTGCTTCTTCAGTACTTTCACCTTTACTTTCAAGGAATCTCTTAAACATCCCATTATTACCATATCTTAAAAGTTCTTCTAAAGCATATATCTGTAGAATAGATAAACGTCCTATTTCATTATCATATAAATCTTGAACTTCATTTCTAAATTCTTCATCACTATTATACTTCATTATAAATTCATTAACCGCTTGTTCTTGCTTTTCATTAAATTTCATTATAAACATCCCCTTCAATAATTGTTCTTTATTATAACATTTTGTCTTAAAAAGTCAAATTTAACCTAAAGCAATTTAAATATATAACTTTTTTTGATAGAATATTATTAAAGGAGTTAAGAGTCATGAAGAAGTATAAAGATTATTTAAATAAGGATCATAATTTTGATAAAAAAACTATGTTAGGAATATTTTGTTTAATAATAGTAATATCAGGAATGTTTGGATGGCTCTATGAAGTAGTATTTTATTATTTTAATAGTGGAATGACTGAAATATATTGGCGTGGAGGTAATTTCTTACCTTGGATAAATATTTATGCTATGGGTGCTATTTTAATATATGTTTTAACTTATAAGAAAAGAAAAAATCCTTTATTTGTATTTATAGTAAGTATAATCTCTACTGGAATACTTGAATATATTGGAGGATTCTTTATGGAGCATATAATGCAGATAAAGTGTTGGGACTATAATACTGAAATATTAAGTTTTGGTAGTATTAATGGTTATGTCTGCATAAGAAGTGTTTTAGTCTTTGGAATCTCTGCTTTACTATTAATGTATATAATAGTACCATTTTGTTTTTATCTAGCCAAAAAGATGCCTAGAAAAACATTTTTAATATTCAGTTATACAATCTGTGGCATTTTCTTATTCGATGAACTTTATAATTTAATATTTGCAAATCTTTTAAATCTACCTAGAGCATCAGAAGTTTATAAAGAATTAGGATTTAAATTTTTATATTTTTAAACAAAATAAAAGATACATTTAAACTTTATACTTAATGTATCTTTTTTCATTTATAAATAACTTAACTAATAAAATATTCTTCATATATTTTATTATATCTATCTAATAATTTATTATTTAATTTTCTAGAATTAAATAAATCTTTAAGTTCTGTATAATACCATTTTAATTGTTCATAATTATCACACTCTGTAATTAAAAACTCTTTACCTAACTTTAAATACATATTATAATCTGATATTAAGTTTTGTAATTTATCAGCTAGTTCTACTGTAAGAATATTATCATCAACGTTCTTCAAGTTATTAATAAATTTAGTTTTTCTTTTTATATAATCATCTATACTTTTATCTTCACTTAAAGATAAGACTCCATCAGCTATTTTTTTATCAAAACGTTCTAATATATCATTATAATCATATTTAGTATCCTCAATTACATCGTGAAGATAACCAATACATATAGTATCTTCATCACAACCTATATTTTTTAGCATATTCCCAACCATAATACTATGAAAAGATAAATCAATATCTTCTTTTATCCTTTTCATTCCTTTAAATGCCAAAAATACAAAGTGTATTACTTCTTCCTCTTTTGTATACATAACTTCACCTTTACTTTCATTTACTTATCATTAATTAGCTCAAAACAAATACCTATTAGTTTATGAGTATCTACTTCTTCTTTTCCAAATATATTATATAAAGTATCAAGAGCATTTTCTTTATTATGTACTTTTGTAGCCATTTTTAAATCAAACTTTTCTAAAAAATCATTAACATTCTCATACATTATTAAGTTTTTTACTTTTACTAATACATATTTATTCTCATTATTCACTGACTTAAATTTTATTATATCGCCAATTCTAATTTTACTAGATTTTTCATTATATAATCTTACTTCTATATTTTTAGTTTTATTTTTCATTGCTTCAAGTACTTCATCATAAACTTTATATTCAAAATCAAACATAAAATATCTCCTCTCTATAATATCTTAACTAATAAAATACTAACCAAAATTATTAATAATATAAAACTTATAATATCTATTTACTTTCTTTTAACATTTTTTCCACTAAACTATCTATATTAGCAAAGAATAAATTAGTTCCTCTCTTTTTCAAACCTAACATATTTTTAAACATACTTTTGATTTCTGTTTGTAAATCAGTAGAAACCTTTAAAGGTACTCCATCAACAGTATGTACATGGTCAATATATTTTTCTATAGTAGGAAAAGCATTTTGCAATAAAATAGCAGAATCTCTACCAGCAATTTTTCTAATTATTATCGTATTACAAAAACCATATTTTTTTATTTTCTTATCAATTATTTTTTGATACTTTTTCACTTTAGAACTTATAGGAATAAACCATAGTATATCTTTATCTTTAATTGTAAAATATGTTGGTCGTTTCTTTCCTCTTTCATGATTTTGCATCAAATTTTCATCATTAACAACATCAAAGTATTCATCTTTAATATGATATAAATATCCAGTTTTAACTTTCATTTTACAAACACCCCCAAACAACAAATATGACATGTAATTTAAATATACTAAATTATACTTATGTTCGTCAATATATAAATTCATTTTTTAACAATTTAATATACAAAACAAAAACTTCACCATAAATGATGAAGTTTTTAACATTTTCAACCAGGATCATTTATTAGTCGCACCACCTGGAAGCGAAAAACATTGTCGACTGGAATCATTTATTAATCGCACCATCCAGAAGCGAAAAACATTTCCATGATGAGCAATCTCATCTGTGATATAAATATACTATCTTTTTCTAAAAATGTCAACTAGTATATAATAATAGTATATACATATCTTAAAAAAATATAATAAAAACTTCACCATAAATGATGAAGCTTATAGTTCAAAAAAATCTAATTATTCTTTTTCTTTTTTATTAAAGTTGGTCCTTCTTCATGAAAAGCTTCAGTTACTTCTTGTCCATTTAATAGTTCTTCTTTAAATTTCTCTAAAGCTTGCTTCTGCTCACTAATATCTAATTCTGATAAAGATGAAGGCTTACTTTCTTCTTTTTTCTCTATATGTAAATTACTGTCACTCTTTAAAGCTTTTATAAACTCTTCTTCACCACCATATTGTTCTACACCACTAGTTACAAATTCCTTCCAAGAATCCATTACTATCTTTTTTTGCTCTTCTTCAGTTAATCTAGATAATGTACCTGTCGCCTTTAATACAGTAACATCATCATAAGTATCATTAAATTTATAAAAAATCTTTCCTTTTTCATTCTTATTTTTTATCACAAAAGTATGAACATCTTTCTTTTTACTCTCTGATTTAATTTGAATTTTGATAGCATTAAGACCAGTAGGCTCTTTTAAATACTCTTTTTTCTCTTCATCAGTCATTTCTTCTAAAACACCAGCTACATCTAATTGACTTAAAAACATTGGTCTAGCATTATTATACTTATTTACTTCATCTAATACATAGAAAATATTATATACTATAACTAACAATGAAATAAGAGTTTTCTTTGAAGAATCAGGGTTAAAGTGTTCAGACAATTCATTTACTCTCTTTAAATCACACTTATATCCTGCATCGGCAATATCTTTAAAAACTCTTAATGTATATGATATTTGTATACCAAAACTTGCTACTACAGTTCCTAACCAACATATAATTAAAGCTTCCATATTAATTATCATTCCTCTCTAACTATCTATATTGTTTCTTAATGGGCTTTATATTAACACTTTACCATATGTTTGTCAAACATAATTAAAGCTTAATGTCTATTATATTATCAAAAGATATTATAGTATTATCTATTAAAATTATTCTTTTATACACTTCATCAACTACCTTAACATTACCTGTTATAGTCTTATAATATCCCCCTCTTTTCTTATTATCTCTAACAAAGTAAGTAATTGTTACTTTAGGTCTTAGTTTAATATCATTTTTTATAAGACACAACTTCTCGTTTAGCATTAATTTTATCCCCTCATCTAATTCTATTTTTATAGAGGTTTCTCTTGCAACTTCTTTTATCTTCTCATCATACCCTGTTAAAGCTGAAAAAGGTGCGAACTGAGCTGACCTATTTTGTAAAGACATGGGCTTCCTTATTTTAGATACGTGGTGAGGCATATTTATAATATCATCATACTTATTCATGATGCCCTCCTATCTGCCTATTTCTATCCCTTGTTGTTGCCCCATCTTCTAAATCCATACCTTTTAAAATAGCATTTTTCCCATACTTCTCTTTTATCTTTAACATAGCATTTTGAAGATTATTTTCTTCCTTTAAAACTTCTCTATCATAATCTAACTTATTATTTTCATCATCTAGACTAGAAAATAAATCTAACTGTCTATATCTAACTTTACCTTTTTCTTCCTCTTCACTTGCTAGCTTTGTAGCAGCCATAGTAACTCTTCTAACAGATAGTTTAGGATTTATAATCCTATCATATAGTTTAATCATCATTTCTGTAATTATTTTAGATGATGATGTTTTATAATCTAAATTAATAGTACCATGAGCGTGTTTGGGTATAGCCCGTCCATAATAATCTATTGTAACACTCCCATTATAATTATCAGTAACATTTTCTATATCATAACCAATAGTTAATACTAACTGTTCTGCTACTAATTTTTTAGAGACGAGGTCTAAAGCTAAAAGCTCAGCCATTTCTCTTACTATTAACTTAGCTTTGTCATATGAGTATGGACTTTGTAAAACTTGACCACTACTGATACTTTTAGCAAGTGGTTTATAGTTTTTAATAGATTCTATTGTACAAGGCTCATAACCCCAAGCATGGTCTATTAGAAGTTCAGCATTGACTCCAAATAATTTATATAACAAGTCTTCATTATTAATAGAACATCTTGCCACATCACCCATTGTATACATATCATACTTCTCTAATCTTTTAGAAATACCCTTACCTACTCGCCAAATATCTGTAATAGGCACATGATGCCATAACATTTTTCTATAAGACATTTCATTAAGTTCGGCAATTCTTACTCCAAACTTATTAGGTATGATATGTTTTGCTACTACATCCATAGCAACTTTTGCAAGAAATAAGTTAGTACCAATTCCAGCAGTCGCTGTAATACCTGTTGTATTATAAACATCTTTAATTATTTTTGTAATTAAGTCTTTAGGAGATAGTTTATAGTACTTTAAGTAATTAGTTATATCCATAAAGACTTCATCGATGGAATAAACAAATATATCTTCTTTAGCAATGTACTTTAAATAGATATTATATATTTTAGCTGAATAATCAATATAATGAGCCATTCTAGGAGGAGCGATAATTAAATCAAGTTCTTTAGTCTTATCTTTCTTTAAGATATCATCATTAACTGCTTTACCACTAAACTTTTTATAACCATTAGCTTTTCTTCTTATCATATTTATTTCTTTCACTTTACTTAAAACTTCAAAAAGTCTTGCTCTTCCTCCTATACCATACTGCTTCAACGCTGGACTTACTGCTAAACATATCGTCTTTTCTGTCCTAGATTTATCGGCAACAACAAGATTAGTTTTCAAAGGATTAAGTCCTCTTTCAACACATTCTACCGATGCATAAAAACTCTTTAAATCAATACAGCAATATATCTTTTCCATTTAACTCACCAATATTATTTTATCACGAACATTTATTCGTGAAAAGCGGTTTTAGTTAAATGGAAAAAATTAACAAAATATCTTTAAATTGAAAAAGACCTAGGGCTTCTAAAGTTTCCTAGGCACGTCTCGACATATAATATACATTATCTATAATAAAATTGCAAGGCTTTGAAAATAGTTATATTATTTCTTTAATATATATGATACATTTCTACCACTATTAATTCTAACCAAAATTTCGTCATCCACCATCTTATTCAAAATATTATTAGCTCTCGTTTTAGATATATTTAGTAAAGCTTCTACAATTTTACGATTAACTTTTTCATTTTTCTTTAGATATTCAATAATTTGTTCTTCTTGTGTTAAATTTGAAGGTAACTTTTTTACACTATTTTCATCTATATGATTAACATTATATAAAACTACCTTAAATGTATTTTCGGTATTTAATAATAATGGTTTCTTATCATAATTTTCATATGATTCAAATATCCTTTCTATTCCTGTACCAAAGCTTTCAACATATTTTAATCTATAAAAAACATTAGCTAAATTTGGATTACGAGACTCAGATACACCATAATATAAGTCCTCCATATTTAACCCCTTAACTAATCCTCCTAAAGAAGTAATTTCAAAGTGATCATCAAATAATGATATTAATATACTGCCTGTAAAATTATAATCTCTATGTATAATAGCATTCAATAACGCTTCTCTAAGTGCATATTCTGGATAGTCTCTTGTATCAACCCTCTCAAGTCCTACAATTTTTCCTTTAATTCTATTAAATAGATTTAAATATTCAAAAGCTTCATTGGCTTGCTTTAAAACTGAGCCAGTAAATTCTTTTCTATCTTTAAATTCAAGCTTATTTTTACCATTAAAAATTGCACATTTTATTGAATATGGACATTCATCTGATAAAAGCAATCCTAAATTAGTATATCTATTATTTAAATCAATAATATTTAATGCTTTAAATTTATTATCATTAATTTCTAAATTATGTTGTTTAAAAAGACCTTTTAAATAATCAAAATGAAGATTTTGTTCTTTTGAAATATTGCTTTCAAAAGAATTACTATTGCTTTCTACTAGCATTTTTTTTATAACTTCCTCACTTGCTTGTACAGATACATTTCCATGTCTTAAATAAACGCCTGAAGATTTTAATCCTTTATCAGATAAATAATAAGGTTTATTAGGTGCCTCACTAACTTTAACTATAATTATATCTTTATTATTAACTTTTTCAATATAAATTTTAGTATAAAGAGTTAAATCGGATTTAATTCCTTCTCTTATCATACCGCTTAAAGCCTCTAAATCTTTTTCAGCATCTGTTAAACCTACAATCTTTCCATCATCATCAATACCAATATAAATAGTACCATCATTTGTATTGGCAAAGGCAACGATTTCTTTCTTTATATCTTTTGTAAGCTCAACTTTTAATTCTGTTTTTTGATCTTCATTATACATTATCATCACCTAACATTATTATATACAAAGTTTAAAACATTATCAACTCTTTCGACCACTTTTCGACCACTTTTCGACCACTTTTCAGCAACTTTTATCATAAAGACTAAAAATTAAATAAACAAGCTAGACGCATCCAACTTGCTCAGATAGAATCCAAAGATACACCATCGTCATTCATTTGTAATTATACTATAGCTAGTAAAATCATACAATAAGTTGATTAACTTTTTATAACTACTCCTTTTTTTTAACCTTTGCTTCATCTTGACCTAAAATATTTACTTCAAACGAATCTAATTGATTAGGATTTTCTGCAACAGCCATTGCAACATCTCTAAGCATTATTGTAATAACCCCTTTTCCTTGCACATTCATATTTGTCCTAGCATTTATCATCACATTTTGCAAAAATGGTAAACAAACTTTTAAAGCATCGCTAACAGGATTTTCTGAATTATTATTTTTAAAATAACCACATGCATTATTAAGCATAGCCGGAGAATAATATAATAAAATAGCTGGCATATCATTATATCCACTTTGATTAAACTCATAAATTAATGTTTTATATTGCTCCATATTACCCAATATTTCATTCTCGACTGTTTGAATATCATTTTGATTATTTAAGCGCAACATTAAACATAATCTTGTAATTGTTTTCCTAACATTTTTATCTTGAGCAGTTAAACTCATTTTATTGGCTTTATAGGTTAAAAATTCGTCAAATATTTTTGTAGAATCCTCACATGTAGATAATATTCTTGATGCTGTCATAAAATTATCAGCAGTAGGTTGATTTAAGATAACACTTCCATTTTGATTATTGATATGACCTAAAACACCACCAATATCTAGCATTGCTTCCGCAGACATTAGAACTTTTTCAAATGTCGTTAAGCTTTGTATTTTATTAAAACTATAATCTACACATTCTCCTTGAATAAATTGTCCAAGATTAATACCATTGTTTAATACGTTTATTAGACTACTTGTACTTTCTTTGCTAAAGTTATTTAGTGATGGAAGCATATTGTATTGCAATAAATAATTTAAAATTAAATCATGATCTACTGTTTCTATACCTTGACTTTTTATTGCATCCACCATTCTTTGACTTTTACCTAAGTCATTTATTACAACATAATATAATAATAAATTTTCTTTTTCAGGTGTATCAAAATTACTTAAAATAAACTCTCTGATTTCATTAAATGTTTCTCTTGATAATTTATTATCTCCAACCTGTTGCTCTACAAATTTATCATACCTGTTATCTTTGATATAAAAATATAATAAAACACTAAGTATAGTTCTATCAAATTCTTTTAATTGATTAGGTTCCGCATTTTTAAAGAATAGTTTACCATAAGTTAAATCACTGTTATCTACCCCAAAACTTTCTGGAGTAAATTCTACATCTCCAGTAAGTAAAGTTATTTCTGGATATGTTTTTATTATATTAGCTATTATATTTAATTCATAACTATCAATATCTGCTATATTTTTATTTTTGTCAACTTGTTTTAATGCCACTTTCAATAATTCTTCTAGATTATTTATTGGCTTATTACCGGTTTCTGTTTGATATAGCCAATCTAAATATCTATTTTTCTCAGAATTATCAGGCCTTCCATATATAACTTTATTACTATTCTTGGCTATCCAATAACCATATTCAACGTTAGTAGTAAATGCTGGTAATTGAGAAGAACGTGGAATCCAAAAAACAATTATATTAGCATTATATAATGCCTCTCTTTCCCACCAAACTTGATTATCATAGTTAAATGTTCTGTCATCATCTTCTAACTCAGGTACATAAACTATCCCATCAAACCCTAAATCTTTTAAGATTTTAACTGCTTCTTTTCTCCATGTTTTAACATCTAAACTTCGAGGAGTAGGTCCTGCTAAAAAAATTGATTTTTTTCCCTTTAATACAGGGCTATCTGAATAATTAATTATCATATGGCACCTCCGTAATGATAAATATTATACACTATTTATAGTTATTTTAAAATAATATTTTTCCTATTTCTAAACACTTTTCGGACACTTATTGTTTTTTTCACTGATATCAAAATATAACAAGACTTAAAAGCTCTAGTAAATTTCTAAAATGGTGCAGGAAACGAGACTCGAACTCGCACGATTAACTAATCACTACCCCCTCAAAGTAGTGCGTCTACCTATTCCGCCATTCCTGCATAAAGAATAGTTAATTTACTTAACTATCCAAAATGTTGGTATATCTCTAAGACCATCTTTACCACCTGCTACTGGTGTATTGATAATCTCATTATTGATTACTAAAGCACTAGAGCTACCTCCATCCATATTAGCTGAGTTTACAGCACCATAGTTTTCCATTATCTCTGTTAAATCTCCCATATCTGCACCAATAGATGTTGCAAGACGGCCATTAATTACTAAGAATAAGACAATACCATCTTCTCTTTGCCCAATAGCAGTACGAGGTGCAATCCCCCAACCACCATTACCTTTAACAAAACTACTCTTACCATTTACGATTAAGAAAGGTCCAAACTCAATGGCATCCCTCATCCCCATATCAAGTGCTTCTTCCTTAGTCATCTTAGCAAGTACTAGTTTATTATCTTTAGTAAAGCCAACAAAGCCTCCACCCATCTGGGCATCTTCAAAATCACTTACAATCTTACCATTTTGGATAACTGTTCCATGAGGAAGAGCCCCATTACTATTCCAATCAGGGTCATAAAAGCCGCCAGCATTAATAGCAATAATAGCATTTTCTCTCTTTGCAACTGTAGTAATCGTTTCTCCTCTTTTACCAAGATAAGCCGTTGTCGCAATAGAAACACGAGACGGGTCATATATCGCTACTAAATAACCTTGATAGCCACTACCACTAACTTCAATAACTTTATATAAATCATTTCCTGGGTCTTTTGTTAAAATTTGTTTTTCATATTCATTTTTATAAATCTTAGCATTAGTATCATAATCTTTAAAATTAATTAAATCAGGATTAGTATTTTCATCTACTTCAATTATATGATTGTTAGATAACACTTCATTAATAACATCATCATTATAAAACCAAGTAGCAAGATATTGATGAGACATAGAAGTCATCGCTGAAGTTATCCAAAAGTTACGAAAGCCACTTATCGGTCCATAAAAAAGAAATAAAGAAAGAGAACTTCCTATTATAAACAAAGCGATTATTATCTTTGTAATTAACTTTTTCTCTTTTCTTTTTTCTTTTTTTATTTCACTAGCAATACTAGGCATTAAAATTGTCTTATCTAAGTCATTTCTATTCATCAGGTACCACTCCTGTATTATCCTCTTCTTCATCACTTATTTCTTTTTCTACTTCCTTTTTACCATTATACTCTCTATCACCATTTATATCTAGATAATCTCTATCTAACTTTATCTTTTCTAATTTAGTATCACTACTATTAGTATCAGTTAACCATTTATTATAAGAAGTAATTAAATTATTATAACTATTAACATCACTTACATAAGTATTAACTACCTCTTCATAAGAAGAAATAATCGCTTCACACTTATTATTAACATCCGCTTCAGGATGTAAAACATTAATACATTTATCTTTTACTCCATTATAATCTTTATCAATTTTCTCTAAACTATCCTTATAATTATTAAATATCTCTTTATAACTAGCATCATTATCTTTTAAAGTTTGATAATACATATTATCAGTAATAACATTAGTATAGATATCTTCTCTAATACTATTAAAGCTCTCTACATCAGTTTTAAAAGTCTTATAAGACTCTCTTACTTCATCCATTCGTCTTTTAACTTCAGCTTGGTCACTATTATAATTAATAACTATATAAGAAACAATTCCAATAATAATTAATAAAAAACCAATAAATATTAAAATACCTAGATGTTTATTATGACTTTTCGCTTCCATAAAACTACACTCCTAATCTTTTAAGAAATCATTCTTCTCTTGTTTTAATCTTTTCTTTATTTCTCTTTTAGTCTTTCTTTTACTACTATTCTTAGTATGTAATGCGATTAAGAAAATTATTAATAATAAAACTATTAAACAAGTAAGACCAACTATTATATATGAATTAATCTTTAACTCATCATTTAGGCTCTCTACTTCTTCAGTATAATATCTTTGGATACTCTTATCAACACTATCATATAAATATAAACCTTTCTTACCTGTTTCAACATTCTCGCCATAGACTAAATAATATTTAGATTTTTTATTTAATTTATAGACAGTATATTTTTCTCCATCTATAGTAACGGTATATTTCTTATAATTAGCAGGATATTTTCCCTTATCTAAAAGATGAATTGTAAGGTTTCCACCACTTAACTCTTGGTATAAAGAATATTTTCCATCATCATAAGTATAAAACTTAATATTACCTTTATCATCTTTTAAAGCGACTAAAGTAAGGTCTAAGGCTTCTATTTTATAAGCAGGAACTTCTTCATCATTTATTTTAACAGTAGTCTCTACATAATAATCTTTAACTAAGTCTTTTAACTCATCACTTTTTCTAACTACACTTAAATCTTCTTTATCTACTTTTACATTAATAGGGTCTTTTTCTTTAACATTAACAACTATTGTATAAGTCTTAGTAGAACCATTTTCAGCTTCTACCACCACATTTATAGTATTAGCACCTTCTCCTACTTCTATATCACCAATACCACTAACTCTGGCCTTACTATCATTTGCCGTCGCTTTAACATTAACACTAGTAGTATCACTATCTACTTCTACTTTATAATTAGTAGTATTTTTATTAAACTCTGGACTGAGTGTATAACCTTCTACTTCTAGACTAGCAAGATTATTGTCACTACTATAGTTTTTCTCTACTTCCCCACGACTAATTAAATTAATTGTTGTACTATCAGTTGGACTAGTAACTACTTCATTCCAAGAAGCGATAGCGGTATTAACAACAGATATAGTAGTAGAACCAGTACCTTTAACTCTAAAAGTATAAGTATAACTTTGACTAGTTTGTCCTTCTCTATCTACATAACCAACGACATGAGTATTACCACTTAAAAGTTGTAGTTTACTACTATCATAATCTAGACTATATTCCCAACTACCTAGTCCACTCGCTTCACTTATAGTAACTCCTACTGTAATATTACCTCCAACTGTCCCCGTTGATGTTGTCCCTGCTACTGAAATGGAAGCAGCATCAACAACAGATGGGCAAAAGAAAAGGAAGCTAAGTCCTAATATAAATAATATTTTCTTCATAAAGCATCATCCCTGTTCTATAACATTATTTCCTAGTAATTGTTTTTGAACTCTTAATAAGTCAACAACATCAATCTTACCATCTCTATTAGTATCACTAGCTTTTTTATCATAAGTAGATAGACTACTACTTCCTAAAATATCTTTTTGTACTCTAAGTAAATCAAGAATACTAACTTTACCATCACCATTATTATCACCATAGATAACTACTTTATAAGACTTCGTAGTAGAACCATTAGTAATTACTAAAGTATCCCCTGTACCAACATTACCACTAGCTTTATTTCCATATCTATCTAAATAACTAGTAACTTTCAAATTAGCATTAACACTACTTAACTTACTATTAATTACATCAACATTAGTATTAAAGGAAATATTAGAAATAACATCACCATCTATCTTAAAGCCTGCTCCAACCACACCTGTATTTACATCAATATTAGGTGTTGTAACGATTTCTTCTTCCTTATCTTCATCATCTGGAAGTATTACTTCATTATCATTAGGCATATTATTATAAACTGGTATTAAAAACTCATAACTATTTCCTAACAAGCTATTATCTCTATAACTCTTATAAGTACTATAAGCTTCACTTGAAGCGGCTCTTATATTAGTCATATACTGATGGGTATAAGTAGGATAGAAAGCATCAGGTGCGACATTAAACTTTTGATAATATAAAGTGTTTTGACCATTATTTACATAAGCACCTACAATATAGTTAACACCACCCATAATCGCTTTTTCTTTACTATTCCATGGCCTATTATAAGTAGTAACTGAAGCATCAAAACCTCCATTCGCCCAAATCAAGCCTCTAATCTGGGGAGACTTATAAGAACCATAGGCTCCAATATTAAAGTAATTATAAATGCCACTGTAAACTCTACCACTACCACAAGAGTTAAGTGCATTCCAACTATCAGGATTACTAGCATAACCTAAATTATTTAAACAATTATTATCAACTTCATAAGTAAAAGCTTCTCCTGTAGTAGAAATACTATCACTTGAACCTTTTTCTTGTCTAATTCTACTAGCAATATAAACAGGACTAATATTATATGTTCTTGCTGTTTTCATTAAAATATCTAAGTATTCATTAGTATTTAAGAATGTTCCCTTGGTAACTCCTCTAACCGCATCTTCTGTATGAATAGAAGCATTATATTTAATATCTTCAAACATAAAGATATATTCTTCAGATAAAAAGTTTCTAGGGTCTAAATAATAAGATACAGTATCTCTACTAGCCACATACCAACCTGGTTCTATCTGCATAAAAGCACCATTTTGATAATATGGCCATTCTTTACTTCTTAAACTCTCATCAGTTCCATCTACTAAACTAATCTCCCCATAACTCTCATTAGTAACAGCAGTATCAAAATCAATATTAGTTCTCACTGCCTTAAAATTCCAATTAGGATGTTTCTCATGCAACGCCTTTAAATAAGGTAAATAACTCTCTGTAAAGCCCTTACTAATCATTTCTTTTTCAAAGTCTCCATTAAGGTCAACATCAGCGACATCTATAACTACCTGGTCACTTGAACAAATATATCCAACTTTCTCATTATAACTAACCTTATACCAAGGGTTTTTACAACCATGACCACTGCCACCATCTTTATTAATTAAATCTACTTTCGTACCTGCAAGTAAAACTCCATCCATAATACCATCTACAAAATCTCCTCCTGGTACTACTCTAAAATATTTATTAGTATTTAGTACTATATAACTACTTGCATTAACATTAGGAATAAAAGTAAAAAGCATAATAAAGATTAATGAAATACAAAAAAGTTTCTTCATATACTACCAACTCCTATCCTTCTAACTACATTATAACAGAATATTAGACAAATTTCTCTTAAAATGCTATAAATAACCGTCAACTTTACAATACAAACAAAAGTACAGTGGTTGAAAGATAAGAAATAATAGTCTATAATGATAGGGTATAGTTTTATGTTTAACGTGGAGGTCATTCGATGAGAAAGAATAAAGAGAAAACTGAAGAAAAAAAAGATAAGAAAAAGAAAAAATGTAGATTATGGCTAGCGATACTCAGTATTCTTGTAATACTGACTAATCTATTCGCTATTTATAACATCCTATTATTAGGACCAGTTGAAGAAGTAATTAGATATATCGTTATAGGAGTATTTGTTGTCTTAGACTTAGTTATAATTTTCAAAGTCAGGTCTAAAAGACGACACAAAGAAAAGAGGTCAAGGCTTCTTACCTTCTTTTTAATACTCTATTTACTTATAAACTGTGCGATTAGTGGCTTAATAATGTATGCTTATGGAACTTTATCTAGTATTAATAGAGAGACAGTTACTTATTCTAGTAGCCTAATAGTTGCAAGTAGTAGTGAAATAGAAAATGTAAAGGACTTAAAAGATAACACTATTGGAATACTTTCTGATAAAACATCACCAGAAGGAAATATTATTCCTAATGAAGTTATTAAAGAAAATAATCTAAAAGATGACAATGAAATAGTAAAATATGATGATTACTTTACAGCCATGGCTGATTTATATGCTGGTGAAGTAGATTCAATCTTTGTTCCAACTGATTATCCATCTATGTTTACAAGTATGGAAACATATGAGAACATTAAAGATGATACAAGAATAATCTTAACACAAGAGAAAAAAATGAAAAAAGCAAGTACTAGTAACAGAAGTTCATCTAAAGGTAAATCTGTAACAGAACCATTTACAATTCTTCTAATGGGAGTTGACTCTGCCGAAGAAGGTTTATCTAAAAACACTGTTGCCAATGGTGATAGTTTAATACTAGTTACATTTAATCCTAATACTTTAAATGCAACTATGTTAAGCATTCCAAGAGATAGTTATGTTCCTATCGCTTGTTGGAGTGGTACTCCTGAAAATAAAATAACTCATGCCGCTGCCTATGGTACTGACTGTATGATGGATACGATTGAAAATTATTTTGATGTTACCATTGATTATTATGCTAAGATTAATTTTAAAGGTTTAGTTAGTTTAGTTGATACTCTAGGAGGTATTACCGTTGATGTTCCTCAAGATTTATGTACAGATAACTCTAACCGTGAAGGACAAGTTTGTATAAATGCAGGAGTTCAAACATTAAATGGTGAACAAGCCCTAGTCCTTGCAAGAAACAGAAAACAACTTGCTGCAGGAGACTTAGATAGAGGATTAAATCAACAATTAGTAATTCAAGGTATATTAAATAAAGTTAAAGATATGAAAAGTATTAATCAAGTTATGGATGTTTTAAATACTATTACTAATAATCTTGATACTAACTTTACAGAACAACAAATTTTATCTTTCTATGACATTGCTAAAGATATAATGAGTAATGCCTTACAAAAAGATGATGCTGACCTTATTAACATTGAACAATTATATTTAGATGGTACTGGTCAAATGATTTATGATGAGAGAAGTAGAATGGTTTTATGGGATTATGTTCCAAATACTAAGAGTCGTGATGATATTATAAAGGCAATGAAAATAAATCTTGGTGAGAAAGAGCCTGACATGATTAAAGAGTTCTCCTTCTCTATCAATGATGAAGATTATGAGAAAACTGTAACAGGAACTGGTCCTTACAAAACAGCTTTTACTTATGATTTATTACCTGATTTTACAGGAGATAGTGAAAGCGCGGCAAGAAGTTATGCCAATGCTCATGGTATAAATGTTACATTTAAAGGAACTGGTGGCTATGTAGTAGCACAAAGCTATCCTGCTAATAAAAGAATAGATTTAATAAGTGGTAGTGTTGTGTTAACATTATCTGGTAGTGGATATACAGAGCCAAAAGATGAACCTAGTTATACTCCACCTACTGATAAAGAAGAAGAAAAAACAGATGACACAGGAGATAATACTGTAGATACTACTCAACCTGGTAATTCGTCTGGTGGTAACAATAGTGGAGGTCAACAAAGTGGCAATACTGGAGGAAATGGCGGTGGCCAAAGTGGAACAGATGATGGAGATAAAAAGCCTGGTACTGATACTAATCCTGATGGTGCCACTACAGAATAAAGAGATAAGCAAAATAACTTATCTCTTTTCTTATATCTATAAATACAAATGAACACTTTTTAAGAATTTCATTCGGTGAGATTTTGTAATTTCATTCGGTGACTTTTTATTTTTTAAACTTTCTAAATACTCTACCATTCATCTAATCTTCACTTTTAAAATTTCTTATTTATTTAATAGAAAGAATCATGAATTTTATCATGATTCAATATTATTTACTAGATATCATCAATTTAATTTTTTAAAGCTGTAATAGGAACAACATATACTCCATCAGGCCTTTTATAAGCAGCATTACTCATACCACATATAACACATAAAACTGAAGGAGCTTTACCATTTTCCTTTTTTATTGAATCTCTTATGTTAATTAAATTTTTTGCTGCAGCATCTATGGCATTTACGCCAAGTTTTATTTCAAAAGCACACCAATTACCATCTTCTAATTCTATTACTGAATCTATCTCTCTATTTAAATAATCTTGATAGTGATAACATTTAGCATCAAAAGAATCAGCATATATTTTTAAATCATGCTCTACCAATGCTTCAAATAAAAAACCAAAGGTTTCCAAGTCATTAATAAGCTTTTCTTCTGTTAAATTCAAAAGTGCACAGGCTATAGAAGGATCAGCAAAATGTCTTTTTTCTGCTTGTTTAACTCTTATACTTGATCTAATATTCACTGAAAAAGGCTCATCATTGTCTAACAAAAATAATTTATCTAAAGCATTTAAATAAGATGCTACTGTATCTGTATCAATATCTTCATTGTCAACTTCTTTTATATCTTTCTTTAAGGTAGTATTAGTAACAGTTGTACTTTCATTTCTAGCAAGAGATTTTAATAATAATTTCACTTTATGTTTATCTCTATTAATGCCCTCTAATCTAGATAAATCATCATCTATTATTAAATTAATATACTCATTTACTGATTTTCTTGCATCATCACTAGAATAATTTATATTACCAGGCCACCCACCTCTTATAATTAAATTAGCAAGTTTCCTTAAACTAACTTTTCCAGTATTTTTAGATATTTTTTTACCATCACATATATCTTTTAATGATATATCGCCTGTTGAATCACCTGTTTCATATAAAGACATTGTTCTTAAATGAATTTTACCAAACCTTCCCGCTCCACTATGAGATATACCATCTCTCTTAGGAGTAGATGAACCGGTTAATATATATTGTCCCTTTAAACCTGTTCTATCAACATCATATCTTATTTCATCCCATAAGTTTGTTGCCTCTTGCCATTCATCAATAAGTTTTGGTTTTTCTCCTTCTAAGATTATTTCAGGAGATGTTTTTGCAAGTTCTACTTCATTAGATTTTTCACCAGTTTTAGTATAAAGCAAAGTTTCGCTTTTAGCATGATATCTACCAGACCAAGTCTTACCACAATATTTTGGGCCTTCAATACATATAGCCCCAAATAATTTTAAATACCTTTCTATTTTTTCATCAACTATCCTTTTTTTATAATTCTTTATTTCCATTGCATCCTCCAAATTAAATTTCATTTTCTTTCAAATAATCAATTATTTCAATAAAGTTTTTATCATCCTCATACTTACTTCTATCAAATTCAATCCAAGCATTAGATATACTTTTTTCACTATCTAATACTTTTTTGACACTAGGATTATTAAGAATTGGATTATTTGGTTGATTATTCAAATCAAAACAACCTTCTTGATCATATAACTTCATTTGAATATCACATTCTAATTTATCACAGTGATAAGCAAATATTGCCTCATCTGTTTTTCTTTCATTGTATTCATCTAATAAAGCTGATAATTCATCTTTTCCAAGAAAATCTTTTAATATATAATCCGTTGCTTTTTTACCTTTAATTAATTTTTCTTCTTTAGTGATTTCATAAAATGCTAAATCACCAATTTCAATTTCTTCTAACTCATGAATTGCCAACATAAAAATAACTTTCATAATATCTAATTTATAGCCTAATTGATAATAAATAGATAATGCTAACATTTGAGTTCCATATATATGTTCAGCTACACTTTCAATTCTTTCTCTTTTAGCATTCCAAACAATAGGACCAGTTCTAATAGTATCCTTTAATTTAGTACATAACTTATAATATTTAATTGCTGTCTCAATTTTCTTATTCATAGTTAAGTTTCTCCTTATATAAGTATAATTATACATTAATTAGTTAATTAAATCAATTGCATTCGGTGAGATTTTGCGATTTCATTCGGTGAGATTTTGCATTTTCATTCGGTGACCTTTTATTTTTTAAACTTTCTAAATACTCCACCGCTTCATCAAAAGTTCCTATCGCCTTAATCTCAATATCATAATCATGTTCTTCTTTTTCTTTTAAAGCTTCTTTATAATTATCACCTTTAGGTACCAAAAACAAGTCAGCCTTGGCTTTTACCGCTCCATTTAACTTATATTTAATACCACCAATCTCCCCAACAGTACCATCACTACTTATAGTACCTGTTCCAACTATCTTTAAACCGTTAGTTAAGTCCCCTTTAGTTAATTTATCATATATTGCAAGAGTTAACATCAAGCCTCCACTAGGACCACCTTCACTTTCTTTAAAGTTAAGTTCTACTTTAGGATTAGTATCATATTCATAAATAGTACTAACAGAAACGCCTGTTACTTTATAATCGTCACCTTCTTTAACTGTTGCAATCACATCTTGTTCTTTATCATCTCTAATAACAGTTACCTTAATCTTATCCCCTGCTTCATGATTTTGTACCTCATTAGTATAATCTTTCACATTTTCAATATCCTTGCCATTAACTTTTAAAAGCTCATCCCCAACTCTTAAGCCATCTTCTTCTTTATCTTCTACATAAATAATATAAAAGTGTTTATTCTTTATCCTAACCTCTTTTCCTGCTTTCTGATACGCTAGCATGATAGCAGTTTGATTAGCATTTTCTAAGTATATTTTATTTCTAAACATAATATCTTCACTCGTCTCATCTTCATTTAACTCTACATCTTCCTGTTTTTCTATATCATAGCCAGGGATAATATTACCTAATATGAATGATGCCACATTACCTTCTAATTCTTTTACATAAGCAAAGTTAAGAGAACCTTTACTCTTATCTTTATCCCCATCTATTACTACTCTATCATCAATATTAATAGTACCTCCCCCAGCATATATATAATAAGGCAAAGGAAAAGTAAAAACAAAGTAACATATCACTAGAAATATAATAGTTTTATAGTAATCTTTCATAAATTTTTTTAATCTTAAATAAACTTTATTAAGCATATCATCATTCCTTTACTATTAAATTATATCAAAGAAGGTAATATTATGAAAAGAAAATATCAAGAATTATTAGCAGTACTTATTATATTATTTCTCTACTTAGGTATTTTTATTAACCCTTCCCTAATTATAGAAAGTGGTATTAGTAGTATTAATATCTTTAAAACAAAACTCTTCCCTTCTATATTCCCCTTCTTTGTCCTTGCATCACTTCTTTTAGAACTAGGACTTGCTACTAAAATAAGTATAAAATTAAATCCCCTAATAAGAAAGATATTTCATGTTGAAGGTAATAGTTCTTTTATTATTTTAGTTAGTCTTATATCAGGTTTTCCTAGTGGCTCTAAATATATTGTAGAAAGTCTAAAGACTAAAAGTATTTCTAAAGATACTGCGAATTACCTCTTAACCTTTACCCACTTTGCTAATCCCCTTTTTGTTCTAGGAACTTGTGATCTTATCTTAAATAGCATATCACTTGCCTATAAAATATTAATAATCCAAATACTATCTAATCTAATACTTGGTATTATCATAAGACCTAAAGAGATTATTTCTTCAAAAATAACTAATAATCATCAAAACAAGTCTTTTTTAGAAACACTTCCTAAAGCGATAAATGATGCGATTAAAGTCCTTTTATTTATGTTAGGAAGTATTACTTTCTTTATGTTCTTTAGTAAATTACTTACAACAACTCTTTCCTTAAACCCTTTTTTTAATACCATACTTACAGGTCTTCTTGATATGACTAGTGGTATTAGTCTAGTAAATACAATTGATACTACTAATTACATAAAAGGTTTACTTGTCCTAACCTTTATCACCTTTGGTAGCTTTTCAGTCCATCTACAAGTATTAAACAATATAAAAGAAGTAGATATAGACTATAAATACTTCTTTTTAGGGAGAATAATTCAAACTTCCATCGCTTCTCTCCTTTATATTTTATTCTAATATACATAATTAACTGGACAGTTTATCATAAAGGAATAGGTCTCATCTTCAAAATTCGGATGAGTTAAAATTATATTTATTTTTATATAACTATTAGAAGCGGGTATATAAGTAATAGAAGAATCAGGAGATAGCATTAAATCAGCGATATTAGGTATCTCATAGTCTATTACTTCTCCACTTTTACCATAACTAATAACGCCACTATCGGGATCAATTTCTATTGTTGTTGTATAACTATTAGGATTATCAAAAGTAAAAGTAGCACTGTACCCATCATCGCTTACATTACTATCAACTAAATGTCCCATAATAAAATCAGATTGAATTACTTCTTGTAAATTATTAGAAAAAGATACTACTTCATTATTAATTTCCTCTATTTGTTCTCTATTTCGATAATTTAGTATTAGATTATACATACTAACAACTATAGTTGAAATGATAATAAAACATACTAACAATTCAACTGAAGTTATACCTTTTTTATTCAACATAAAATCACCTATCCCTTAAAAACTTCTATATTGCCGTATTTATAACTATTATTAGAAACATACTCTACTATTATTCTGTAATATCCTGTCTCAGGTGTCTTAACTGCATTTTTACTATATGCAGGTAGATATGAAATATATTCTCTAAAACTTCTACTAAAACTATTATTATCCTTAACAAAATTTTTAAAATTAGATGTTGAATATGTTGTTAAATAAATTTTAGAAACATTATTTACAGTCATAAACGCAGAACAATTTTGTTGAGCAGAAGAAACAGTGTATAACGAGCAATCTGATATATCAAGATATCCGGTATTTTTAACATTTGTATAACTAGAATCTGGCAAGCCTTTCAATGCTATCATCCGAGCCCAATGGGCAATATAAGTAGATTCCACTGTATCATAGTTTTTATATCGTTCATACTCACCTATCAAAGGAAAAAAATTAGTATAAAGCAAAGAAAATATACCCATAATAAAAACACCAACAATTAATGTTTCTACTAAAATAAAACCTGTATTATTTATTATTTTTTCCCTTTTCATTTTAAAGCTCCCTCTTGTAATTAAGTTATTATTACTATATAATATATTATAGTAGAATAAATTAGGAAAGTAAAGGGGTTGATACTTTTGGTAACTTATGATATGACAAAAACACCAATAGTTAATGTTGTTGATGATATAATTGCTAACGCTTCAAAAAAAGGAGCTAGTGATATTCATTTTGATCCTAGAGAAGACTCTTTAATGGTTAGAATTAGAGTTGATGGAGATTTACAAGATTATACACAAATTCCTAAGATATATGAAAGAAATCTGATAACAAGAATAAAACTTATCGCTAATATGAATATAACTGAAAGTAGATTACCACAAGATGGTTCAATAAAAGGTAATATAAAAGGACTTAACCTTGAAACTCGTGTATCTACCCTACCTACTAACGAAGGCGAGAAATGTGTTATTCGTATTCTAGATTATACTAGAAGCTTACAAGGAATTGACGCTTTAGGATTTAATGAAGATAACTTTAAAAAACTTAAGAAAATGATCGCTGAACCTAATGGGATTATTTTAATAACAGGAGCGACTGGTTCTGGTAAAAGTACTACAGTTTACTCTATTTTACAAGTTTTAAATAAGAAAGAAACAAATATAATTACAGTAGAAGATCCAATAGAAATGAATCTAGAGGGATTAAACCAAGTACAGGTTAATAGTGAAATAGGACTTGACTTTGCAACTGTTTTAAGATCTATTTTAAGACAAGACCCTAATGTTATCCTTATTGGTGAAATTCGTGATAGTGAAACAGCTAAAATCGCTGTACGTGCTTCTATTACAGGTCACTTAGTATTATCTACAATCCATACTAATAACTCTTTAAGTACTATTGAAAGATTACTTGATATGAATGTAGAAAGATATTTGTTATCAAGTGCCTTATCAGGTATTATTTCTCAAAAACTTGCTAAGATGGTATGTCCTCATTGTCGGATAAAAGAAAAAACTACTCCATATCAGAAAAAAGTATTTAAACTAGCTTTAGGTAAAGATGTTGATGAATTATACAATGCTAATCCTAAAGGATGTGATAAATGTAATAAAGGTTATCATGGACGTATTGCAATTCAAGAAGTATTAATGATTAATGATGAGATAAGAAATGCCTTAAATGAAGAAAACTTAGAAAAGGATGATTTAAATAAAATGGTTTATACATCAGATGTTATTACAATGCTTCAAGACGGGCTTTTAAAAGTATTAGATGGTTCTACAACTTTTGATGAGATATATAAGATAATTGATGTTGATGATGACTTGGATGTTTATTGTAAAATTAGAGGTATTAATTATAATGAAAACAATAACATTGAAAAAAAGTATGAAGAAACAGAAAATAAAGTTATTGAAATTGAAAATAAAGAAAAAGAGGATGAAATTTTATAATAACTTGATTTCTCCTCTTTTGTTTATTTCAATTAAATCTCCATTTTTTAAAACTTTAGTTGCCTTTTTACATCCTACTACACAAGGAACTTTTAACTCTCTTGAAATTATAGCAGCATGAGACAAAACACCACCTTCATCAGTAATTATTGCCCTTGCCTTTTTTATAATGTTCATATATTTAGGAGTTGTCATAGGAGTTACTAGTATATCTCCTTCTTTAAATTTTCTTAAATCAGTATCATTAAATACTTTAGATACTTTTCCTTTAATATTATCATTTATTGGATATGTTATCTGCCCTTTTAAATCATTAATATTTACTTCTTCTAAATAGATGTTATGTTCTTTAAAGAAAGCATCGTAATTATCAGAAGTATATAAATTACCATTATAATAAATATAGCCCTTTTTTCTTTTTTCTATAGTATCTTTATCTGGGATTTTATTAGACATAAGTTCATCTAAAGTTATAAAATCTATATCATGATACTCTTTATTTTTTAATAGTATATAATCAACAGCTTTATAAATAATATAATCATACTTTTCTCTAAATTCAATAAGTATTTCTTTTATTCTTGGACTTACATTTTTAAATTTACCTGCTATTTGTCCTAAACTAGTAAATGGATATATATCAATTAATTTTGCGATATACTTTTTATAATCAATATCTAAATTATTATCAATAACATTATTTAAATAATTAATATCTTCTAATACTAAATTATACATAGCTTCTGTTTTAGCATAGTCTTTATCTAAGTAATAATACATAGGACCTGGATGTTCTTCTAAATCAACATTATTATAATATACATCTACGACATTATCTTTTTTATTATAAACAAATAAAGGCTTAAAATAGTATAAATTTCTAGTTAGTCTTTTAATTCCTTCATATTCTCCTTTATAATATATTTCTATATCTATAATAGATTTTTGTCTCGTAATAGATAAAGTAAATGGTTTAGGTAAAGGAGTAACTGATGTTATAGGACGAGCTTGAAGAATATAACATTTATTATCCTTTATTGCATACTCTATATCCATTGGTTTACTATATAACTTCTCTATTTTTAAAGCTTCATCCATTATATTATTAACTATATTATTTCTTAACTTAATAGGCCCTTCAGCAAAGTCTATTTTTTTTGTTTCTTTTCTAATTAAATACTTAGTTGGTGTAACTTTTCCTGAAACTAACTTTTCACACAATCCTTCTACTATTTCAACAATACTATAATTATTAGTATCACTAGTAGGATCTATTGTAAATATAACTCCTGAATAATCTGGTAATATCATAGTTTGAATTATTACATTCATACCATATAAATCAAAATTACTACCATAATCAATAACATTATTATTATAAAGAGAACACCAACATTTTTTTATATTATTAAATATATCTTCTTTATCTACATTTAAAAAAGATTCAAATTGTCCTGCATAAGACTTAGCTATTCCATCTTCCTCAAGAGAAGAAGACCTAACTGCAAATTTAGTATTATTTAGTAATGGCAATTCTCTATCTATTTTGACTTCTAATTCTTTATTTATATCCTGCTTCATAATTAGTTCTTTAATGCTTTGATATTTCTTTTCTAAACTTAGATCTCTTATAGTTGTATAAATTTTATTAGCTTTCAAAAACATTATATAGTCATCTTTGGTTATTATAAAAAAGTTAGGGACTAAAATATTATTATCCTGCAAAAATACTAATGAACTTGCTTTACCACCATAAAACATAATAATTATTCCTTTCGTAGCAATACTTTTTACTTATTTTTTTTCAATTCTCTACTCATACCCATTACCTTGACATAACTAATGACACTAATTATTATCATGCCTATATTAAGAATAAGGACTAAGATTGCAAACAAGTTAAAGTCTGTAAGACCATTAATAAGGCTTTCTGATTCATTTTCTACCACTACATTACGGCTTCCAAAATAACTTAAAGTAAGTATTAATGTAATAAGAAAATAAATGGTTGAAAATATACCTAACTTAATCTTTTTTAATCTAAAAAACTTATATGCACAAACTGCTTCTATAGCCATAAATAAAAATATAACTACTAAAAATAAATAATTACCCATAATTAATACCTCCTAATACAATTCTTTTGGTAATATTTTATCAAGTGCTTCACTAATTACTTCACTGCTTTCTTCTAATTTTTCTTCTTCATCACTAGTTAATTTTATATTAATAACTTTCTCTATTCCATTTTTACCTATAATACATGGAGTTGAAAGGTATACATCATAAGTTGTATTATAATTTGATACTGGATATACTTTCTTTAAGTCATTTAGAATACATAAAGTAAGTTCTAAAAGACATGAAGCTACTCCATCACTAGTATAACCTTTATGTTTAACAATAACTCCACCCATATGCCGTGTTTCATACTCAAGTTCTTCTTTTTCATCAGTAGATAAAAATCTATTTAAGTTTTCTAATCCTATATTAGCATTACTCCAAGCAACAAACTGACTATTACCATGTTCTCCTAAAACATAGACATTTATATCGTTAGGTTTAACTTTAATTTTTTTACTAATCAGCGACTTTAATCTTGCTGTATCTAACATTGTTCCAGTACCTATTACTTTATTATAAGGATAATCTGTATAATGAGCGATTAACTCTGTTATAACATCTAAGGGATTACAAGCGACTAAACCAATACCTTTAAAAGATGTATCTCTTAACTTATTAGTAATATCAACTACTATCTCATTTGCTTTATCTAAATCACTTATTCTATCCTTTGTAGACTGGGGAACACCTGCGGTTATAACAACTATATCAGCATTATCACAGTCACTATAATCACCAATTTTTAAACTGATATTGCTATTTCTATAGACTAAAGATTGTTCTAAATCAAGTATTTCACCTTCAAGCCTCTCTTCATCTTCATCAATTAAACTTATATCAACATTTATATCAGTCATACATAGTTTTTTTAAGTACGCAAGTCCTACATTACCACAACCTATAATAACAATACTCTTCATCTTCATCAATCCTTCTATAATTAGTCTATCACAGTTTTTAATAATTATAAAGAAAAAAGACGAATGTAAATTCATCTTTTGGGATTTATTTTTCTAATAGCCACTCTATTATATTCTTATGTATAATTCCATTCCTTGACAAATCTTCTTTATCTAAAGAAAGAACATACTTAGGTACATCATCATTTAATTCTTCAAAAGCACAGAATTCTCTTTCAATTACTTTATCACTATCTAATAAGTAAGCTACTTGAATATACATTTTTTCATCAGTTTTATTGGCAATAAAATCTATCTCTCCTTTTTTAGTTTTTCCTATATATACATCATATCCTCTTTCTAATAATTCATTATATACAACATTCTCAATAGCAAAACTTTTATTTATCTCAAAGTTATTATTCTTTATCTGTGCTATTCCTAAATCAGTCATATAATACTTATTTAAAGTTTTTAATATTGCCTTACCGTGAATATCATATCTATAAATTTTATTAATTATTAAAGCTTTACATAAAGCATCTAAATAATTATATAAAGTTTCAGTAGAAACACTTCTTCCTTCAGTTTTTAAAAACTTTATAACATTATCAGCAGAAAATTCTCTTCCTGTTGTATCAACAACATATTGTAATAACAAATTAAATAAAACTATGTCTTTAAGTCCTAGTCGTTCTACTACATCCCTTAGAATAATAGAATCAAAAACACTATGAAGATAATCTTTTATATTGACTTCATCAGTAAACTGAACTCTATTTGGTAGTCCTCCCCACTTTACGAAATCCCAAAATGTTTCTTCACTTTTAGGATTTTTTGAAGATAGTTCAGTAAATTCTTTATAACTCAAAGGATAAATATTAAATAGAACATACCTTCCGGATAAAACAGTAGAAAGTTCCTTTGATAAAAGCTTACTATTAGAACCAGTTATAAAAATACTTATATTAGAAAGAGATGCTCTTAGTGAGTTCACAACTGTCTCAAATTTTTCAACTCTTTGTATCTCATCTAAAAATACATAATAAATTTTATCATCTTTAATATTATCTTTAATATATTTATTTAACTTTTTATAGTCTTGTAATTCTTCATATTCTACAAGTTCAAAATTAACATATATAATATGGTCTTCATTAATACCTTTATCTTTTATTTCTTCTACTATCTGATTAAGAATAACAGATTTACCACACCTTCTTATTCCTACTAATATTTTCACTAAATTAGAATCATAAAATCCTCTAATTCTTGACAAATAAGCTTCTCTTTTTAACATTTTTATCACCTATTTTTATTTTATATTTATATAATACTTTTGTCAAGTTGTTTCGTTAAAACGAAATAACTTTTTAAAGCAGTTATACATCTTTACTCTTAAAAGCTTTAAAGAACTTACTCCATACTTTTTCATTAGAATAATTAAGTATTCCTACTTTATATACTCTAATACCAAAATGTAATATTAAATAGATAAAGATAATAAGTACTACAATAGATATAACTATATCTATTAAACCTATCTCTCCCATCATATAAAGACTAGGACTAACAAATGATGATAAGAATGGTACATATGAAAGTATTCTAATAAGAAGTGAACCATTAAACATACCTGCCATCATTGCCAAGTAATATCCACCTAAAGAAAGGAATACTAATGGTGTTTGTAACTGTGAAAAGTCTTCCATATTAACAGTCATAGAGGCTAGGATTCCTGCTACTATTGAATATGCTAAGAATGATAATACTATTAATACTAATGTTAAAGGTATTACGTACATTAATTTTTCTACAAAACCTGATGCTACTAAACTATCAAAGATAGATGTAACTTCACTAGGTAAAGCCATTCCACTACTAAGCATATTTGTACTTATTAATAGGCCAATAACAGCATAAATTACTAGAAGTAAGCCTTGGACAATAACAAAGATATTACTAGCAAGTATCTTAGACATTAAATGTTGTTTAGGAGAAACATTAGATATAATTATCTCCATACTGCGAGTTGTTTTCTCTTCACATATTTCTCCTCCTACCATTTGTATTAAAACCATAGTTAACATGAAGAATGGTAAAATGATTGTAGGAAAGACACTACTCATAATAAGTCCCATATTTTCATCTACATTATCACTTTCATTAAGAACTACTCTATCTATAGTAACAGGACTAGAGATATTATTTAATGTAGTAGCATCTATATTATTAATAGTCATACCAATAGTAGTCTTAGTAGAATTTAAACTCTGAGATAATACTTGATAAGTTAAAGTATCTATTTTCTTATTAGAAGTAACTTTAGCTTTCAAGTATTCTGTACCATCACTATTTAATTCTACTAATATCTCATCATCTTTTAGATTATCTTTCAATTCATCAACATCTTTTTCACTCTTTTTAACTGTTACTTTTACATCTTCTTCATCAGAGTTTATTGTACTTGAATAACTTTCTATATTCTTTTCAAACAAAGAATAACTATTAGTATCATTATCTATAACAATTATATTAGTTTTACTATCAAAATCTCCTCCAAAGAAAGAGACAATAGAGTTAATATTTAAAAGAAGAATTATCGCTACGGCAAGAATTATATTAGTAATAACAAACCATTTAGTTTTAAACTTCTTTCTTAGACTAACTTTAGTTAAATAAAGGAATTTTCTATTCATGGATACCCCCTACTTTCGCAATAAATATTTCATTAAGTGTAGGTTCTACTACATCATACTTAGTAATATTAGAGTTTTTAACTAAAGCAAATATTTTAGGAGCAACCGTTTTATCTTCTACCTTAACTTCTATTTCTCCTCTTACTTTAGAAATGCTTATTACACCTTTAACTTTCTTTATTTTATCAAGAGGTAAATCATCTCCTCTTAACATAATATTTTTAATACCAAAGTCTTCTTTAATATCTTTTAACATTCCACTTACAACAGGGTGTCCTTTTACAAGAATAACTAACTTTTCACAAAAGTCTTCAATATATTCCATTTGATGAGATGAAAAGATAATAGATGTTCCTTCTTTTTGTAAATCATATATAGCATCTTTCATCATCTTAACATTAATAGGATCAAGTCCTGTAAAAGGTTCATCTAATATTAATAGTTTAGGATGATTAATGATTGCAGAAATAAACTGAATCTTTTGTTGATTACCTTTAGACAATTCTTTAATCTTTCTATTTTTATAACTAGAAATAGAAAACTTCTCTAACCATTTATCAATATCTTTTTCAATAGTTCTCTCATCTAGTCCTTTTAAAACTCCATAAAAGGTAAGTTGTTCTAAGACTGTAAGTTTCGTAAGTAAGCTTCTCTCTTCTGTAACAAAACCAATCTTATCAGTTAAGTTATAATCTATTTTTTTACCATCAAGTAAAACTTCCCCACTACTCGCTTCAATTAAGCCCATAATAATTCTAAAAGTAGTAGTTTTACCAGCTCCATTCTCACCAAGTAAACCAAAGATTTCTCCATCATTAACAGTAAAGGACAGATCATTAACTGCCCTATTATTTCCATAATATTTTGTAATATGTTTAACTTCAAGCATAGTTGTTCTCCTTAAATATTATATTTTTTTAACTAACTTTTTTTCTTCTTCAAGTTCTACATTATAACGATTAACTGCATCTTTCCAAGTTGGTAATAATTCAAAGTTTTCTTCTAACTTAGATTTATCAAGTTTAGAATTTCTAGGACGATATGCTTGTTTGGTACCAGTTAATTCTAAATACTCTTCAGTTGTAACTTTATTTACTTTAACGCGCTTTTTATTAGATTCAAAGATATATTCTGCAAATTCAGCCCAACTGCAATATTCACTATTAGTAACATTATAAGTACCATATTTATCACTATTAGACATATCAACTAAAGTTTTAGCAAGATCAACTGTATATGTAGGACTACCTATCTGGTCATCTACAACATTTAACTCTTGATGATTCTCAGATAGTTTTAACATTGTTCTAATAAAGTTATGTCCATTAATTCCAAATACCCAAGATATTCTAGTAATAAAGTGTTTAGGATTACGTCTAACTTCTTCTTCTCCTAAAAATTTAGTTCTACCATAAACACTCTTAGGATTAACTTTATCTTCTTCAGTATATAATCCTTCTTTAGTACCATCAAAGACATAATCTGTTGACATATATATAGTAGTAGCACCTACTTCAATTGAAGCATCTACAACATATTTTGTACCAACTACATTAACACTATAACAAGCATCTTCCATATCTTCTGCTTTATCAACTGCAGTCCATGCTGCACAATGGAAGATTATGTCAGGATTAAAGTCTTTAACAACTCTATTTACTTCTTCTTTATTAGTAATATCCATTTCATCCTTATCAAGAGCAAGAATAGTATCTTCACTAACTCCTCTTTTTAATAATTCTCTTTTAACATCATAACCCAATTGTCCTTTATAACCTGTAATTAAATACTTCATTATTTCCTCCTTAAAAATAATACTTTAGACTCTTCTAATTTAGGATGTTTTTGATCTTTTTCAGATAAAATTGGTTCAGTTATATTATTTTCTTTGAACATCTCATCCCAGTTTATACCAAGATTAGGATCATTCCAAAGTATTCCTCCTTCTTTATCAGGTGCATAGTCATTATCAACTAAATACTGAAAGATTGTATCATCTTCCAATGATATAAATCCATGTGCAAAACCACGAGGAACAAATAATTGTCTATTATTATCTTCAGTTAATTTGACAGCAGTATATTCTCCATAAGTAGCTGAATCTTTTCTAATATCAACAACAACATCAATAGCAGATCCTTTAATAACTTCAACTATCTTAGCTTGACACTTAGGATCTTCCTGAAAATGAAGACCTCTAACTACTCCTTTAGAACTCTTACTTCTATTCGCTTGTTTTACACCAAGAAAACCTAACTCTTTTAAATTATCTTCTATATAATATGGTGAAAAATATCCTCTTTCATCCCCGAATCTATCTGGTTCTAAAATATAACAATCTAATAAATTAGTTTCAATTTTTTTCATATTATCTCTCCTCCACAATTTCCATTAAATGTTTCCCATAAGTATTCTTTTTCATTAATTTAGCAGCTTCTAGTACTTTTTCTTTACTTAACCACCCATTTTTATAAGCTATTTCTTCTGGACAGCATATAGTAATATTTTGATGTTCCTGAATAGTTGCCACAAAATTAGTGGCATCAAATAAGCTTTTAAATGTTCCTGTATCAAACCATCCGTAACCTTCATTTAAAGTAATAACGTTTAATTTAGCATCTTTTAAATATACTTTATTTAAATCAGTTATTTCCAACTCTCCTCTTTTAGATGGCTTTAATTTTGAAGCTTTATCAACTACAGAATTATCATAGAAATAAAGTCCTGTAATTGCATAATTACTCTTAGGATTATCTGGTTTTTCCTCTACGCTTAATACCTTACCATTTTTATCAAATTCAACTACCCCAAAACGTTCAGGATCATGAACATGATAACCAAAAACAGTTGCTTTACCTTTACTAGCATCTTCTTTAGCTTTTAATAATTCACCTCTTATATTAGGACCATAGAAAATATTATCTCCTAATACCATACAGCAAGTATCATTATCAATAAATTCTTTTCCTAAAATAAAAGCTTGAGCAAGACCATCCGGACTAGGTTGTTCTTTATAAGAAAAATTAACTCCAAACTTAGAACCATCTCCTAATAATTCCATAAATCTAGGTAAATCTTTAGGAGTCGATATTATTAAAATATCTTTAATTTCCGCTTGCATTAGTACTGATAAGGGATAATAAATCATAGGCTTATCATAAATAGGCATCAACTGCTTACTTGTAACTTCTGTCAATGGATATAGTCTAGTTCCACTACCTCCTGCTAAAATAATTCCTTTCATTTCCTTAAACCTCCTCTTACAAATATTCTAACATATAATGTGAAAAGTGTTAATCTAATTGTCACTTTTAATAAAATTTTTTCTATACTATTAGCATTATTATAATTAGTTTCAAAATACATTTGACTTTTTTTTAATATTTTAAATTTATTAATATAACTAATATTTTTATCAACACTAACAGAATGATCATGAATAATAGTAACATTATTATTAACTAATATTTTATATCTAGTATGTTTAAGTTTACTTGCCATTATATTTTCTTCATAGTATAAAAAGGTATTTTCATCAAAAAAGCCCATTTTCTTTAATACTTCACTTTTAATTAAGAAAAAACAAAATGATATAACTTCTACTTCACTACTTTCTCCTTTATAATGAGCATCATCATAATATATTTTTTTGTTAAATTTCTTGCCTAGTCCAGGTAAATTACCAAGTATTTCATCACTAGGTCTAGGTAGTTTCCATCCTCTATTTAATTCTCCATTTTGAACTACAACTGGTCCAACTAGACCAATATCACGTTTATCTAAAGTCTTTTTTAAATCTTCTAAATCATCATTACTATTAATAATAATATCAGAATTAGAAAAGATAATATCTACATTAGAAAAGTCATCTATCGCTTTTTTAGCCCCTATATTTAAAGCAGAAGCGAAACCATTATTACTAGGAGACTCAATTACTTCATATCTTTTAATCTTTATTTTTTTTAACCTACTATAAGAATCATCAGTAGAATGATTGTCAACTACATATATTTTATCTATTACTTTATAATCTTTAATATTATCAAGTAATCTTTTCGTAGTTTTATAATCATTATAATTAATAATAATAAAAACTAATTTTCTCATTATACCACATCCTTCTTAGTTAAAATAATCGCTACAAAAATACTAACAGATGGTGCTAGTAAAACATGACCTGTAATTAATGATAATAATATAATTAAGGAAAGCGATAAATAATTACATATCTTATAGGTGTTATCTTTTAATCTATAAGTATGTTTAAAAGTTTTACAAAGGAAATAAATAAATACTCCCATATAAATAATAAAGCCAACTATACCATGTCTAAATAAAATATCAAAATAATCCATTTCAATCATCTTCGTACTAACATCATCAGTTCCATAATTTTCAATATAACCAATACCAAATATCTTTTCTAAAGTACTAGAGTCTTTATAACTATTAAAGGTATTACCTAAGAATTTAAGTCTAGAACTAAAGACAAAGTGATCAAATAACTCATAATCAGTAAAGACTTCCATAACATTATCAACACCTAGAAAGTCTAAATGTATTTCTATATTTTTATAGAAAGCTGTTCTAGGTAAATAAATACTTATAAATAAAATGAATAAAAATAATGTTACTATGAGAATAGAAAGCACTTTATACAATTTTTCTTTAACTAAATAAATTATATAAATTAATAAGATAACTCCTAGTATAATGATAAAAGCAAGTAGTGGTCCTTTAGTACCTATACTTAAGATATCAAAGACTAAAATGCCTATCAATAATACTGTTAAGAAAAAATTCTTTTTCTCATAAAGATAAAGTAAAAAGAAAGGCATTAAGATTGAAATAATGGCACTAACCTCATTAGCTGTGTTAAAAAAGCCAATACTTCCCTCTTTACTAATTGCATAACTATCAAATCCTATTCCTAAAAAATCAGGAATAAAGATACCTAAAAGATAAATGATATACACAGTAACTATAGTCTTATTAGTAATAAAGGTTTTATTTTCTTTAACAATAGCATAAAAACTAAGTAATAAAATTGGTAAATAAAAGGTTTTAAGAGCATTCTGTCCTTCATATAATAAGGCTGATATATCTTTATTAACTATTGTTAATACTCCAAAGATAACAAGATATATAAAGATACTTCCTAACATTAATAACAAGTACTTTTTATCTTTACTTTTATATATAAATATAAGATAGAAAACACATATTAAAATTATTATAAATCTAACTACCATTCCAATAGTAAAATTGATATTTAAAAGTTGCAACATACATGCCGTTAACATATCAAAAAGTGGACTTAGTATTAAAAATAATTCTATTAATTTTATAATATTTTTCTTCATAGTCTAAACCTTTCTAATTACTTTTATCATATCATATAAAAGAATAATTAAAAAGGAATTAAAAAAAATTGCCAAGAATTTGACAATTTTTAGCAATTACTCTTCATTTAGATTTCTAGATATTATATACCTAGGTCTTGCTTTGGTCTCACTGTAAATTTTACCAACATATTCTCCTATTATTCCTAAAGATAACATTTCAAGCCCTGCTACAATCCAGATAGAACACATAATAAATGTCCAACCATCAACTGTATAACCAAATAATTTAACTATTAAACAATATATTAAAATCAATATACTAATAGCAAAAATAAAGATTCCTAAATTTAAAACAAGTTTTATTGGACGAATTGAAAAAGAAGTAATACCATCCCATGCAAAAGAAAGCATCTTTTTTAATGGATATTTACTCTCACCTGCAAATCTTTCGTTTCTCTCATAGTAAACAATGTCTGATGAAAAACCAATTAAAGGAAAAATACCACGCAAGAATAAATTTACCTCCTTGTAATTTTCTAAATAGTCTAATACCCTTTTACTAGTCAACCTATAATCAGCATGATTATAAACAACATCTACTCCCATTTTATTCATAAATTTATAGAAACCTTCAGCAGTAGTTCTTTTAAACCAAGTATCTTTTTTTCTGGAACTTCTAACTCCATAGACAATATCATTACCTTGATAATATTTATCTAACATTTCATCCATAGCATTAATATCATCCTGTAAATCAGCATCCATACTAATAACTACATCAGCATAATTTTTCGCAGTCATTAAACCTGCTAATAATGCATTTTGATGTCCTCTATTTCTGGATAAGGATATACCAGTAAATAGTTTTTCTTTTCTATGGATTTTTTCAATGATATTCCAAGTTTTATCCTTGCTGCCATCATTAACATACATAACTCTACTTTTATCGCTTATTTTCTTTGTTGTGATTAAATCCTTCATTTTCTCTTTTAACTGCCTTGTAGTTTCTTCTAAAACTTCTTCTTCATTGTAACATGGTATTACAACATATAAAATATCTTGACTAACTTGTTTTCTTTTCATAAATAACACTTCCTCATACTAGTTTCATAATATTTTAATATTACTAAAACTAGTTTACCATTAACTCAAATTAATGTAAATATATTAAAATAACCATTAAAATAACTAACTATTTAAATTATGTTTTTTATTATTGTAATTTAAAAAATCCTTAAAAAGATAAATGATTAATCCAAAGAAAACAAATGCTAATAAATATGAAGGAACTATGCTACTACTAAATAAAAATACAGAATAAGATAATGTAGAAATAAGTGAGATTAAAATAGCAACAAGATAATTTCTTTTATAAAGAAGGCAATATAATAAGCTAAAAATATCTGCAGCAAATAAATATCTCTCATGCATATGAGGTAATAAAAATACACATAAGGAAAGGGATAAAACACTAAGTAACAAAATTCTCTCTATAGTTAAATTAATATTTTGCTTTATTATATAAAATAACAAAAAGGCAAAAAAAACAACTAAACAAATAATACCAAATATAGATAAATATTGTACATCTCCATTTATCAAACTATAAATGTTAGGGATATTTAAATTTAACTCACTATAAGTAGAAGTCTGTTTAAAATATACTAAAAAACATTCTAAAACAGATTTTCCCGCTATTATAGCTGGCAAGCAAAGAATAAAGTTTACTAAAGGGATTATAAGAAAGTAGAGAATCGAAAAATTCTTCTTTCTAAAATATAAAATTATATAAACTGGAAGAATAAAAATAAATTGTAATTTGAAAGCAAAGGCTAACCCTAACGAGATAAATGAAAATAGTATTTTATCCTTATATAGAAAATAAAAGGCAAGTACTAAAAAAGTAGTATAAATAACATCGCATTGAGCCCAAAGTGACCCATTCATAACAACAGTAGGTAAAAATAATGTTATTCCAAAAGCTATAATAGATAACATTTTACGATCCTTATCTTTATTTCTGATATCATAAACAATTTTTCCGACTAAAAAAGCAAGAACATAATCGAAAATAATAGAAACCACTTTAATACTAATTAAAGGATTAATTTTTAAATAAGTTAATAACGCCAATATTGTCATATATGGAGCATTATAATCGCCAGAATAATCGGCAAGCCCACTTAGACCTCCTGCTTCTTTTAATTCATAAAACCACGATTTCAAAAAAAAATTAAAATCAGCAGACTCAAATGGAATCATGAAATAACGAAGAAGTAAAGAGAACATAATTAAAGCTATTACAATAAATACATTTATATGCTTCTCTATAAAATTTAAAACTTTAACTTCAAAACTTGATATTTTAGACATACTTAAAACTTCCTTTCCTATTTATAAATTATTTTTACATCATTAGGTATACTGTAATAATTTTTAATCCATTGTTCTATGTATTCAAAACCATCTATATAAGGTTGATCACCTGAATATGCAATATCAGGTAATTTTTTTAAAGTTATTTTTTTAATATCTTTTCCATGTTTAATTTTTAAACTACTTTGTTGTAAAATGTTGTCATTATATTTATTAACAGAATTATTGTTATAATAGCCTTTCGTTATTGTACCATAATTAATAAAAGCAAAAATGCAAATTGCAACTAAAAAATAATTAAAATATCTTAATCTTTTATTGTCTTCAAAAAATTTACAAAAAATTACTAGCAAAATTATATAATTAATTATTATAAATCCAAGTGAAGCACGCATAGGATAATACGAAGAAATTAACATTACAGATGTACTTGCCAGACTGCTAATAAATAAATTAATTAATAACAAATCTTTTTTGCCTATAAATATTATCAAGGAATATACAATTAAACATAATTGAATTATAAATACAAATAATATTAACACATGGTATATAGAATTATTAAATAAACTTTGCATAAAAATAAAATAATTTGAAGAACGTTTTAAGAAACTTATTAATACAATAACTATATTAGAAAAAGATGCAATCATTATAATAAAATTATTATTTTTATTATTTTTTATATTTTCAATTGATATATACAAAATCATCAGAAAAAATATAAATAAAAAAGCACCATTATATTCACTAAAAAAACCATTTATTAAATTTGTAAAACTAAAGTCCAACTTTTCAAAAATATTCATTCCTGCAAATGAAGAAGTAGATTCAAGTCTATTATAACTACCCGGACAAAATAATAATAAAAGAAAGCCAACTAGTGCAAAAATAAAAGTAACTAATTTTTTTATATTAAATTTTTTTATTAAAGTTTTTTCCTTAATAATTATAAATCCAAGAAAGGCAATTGTCATTGCAGAAGTTTGTTCATGAGAAAAGCCTGCAAAAAATGCTAGAAGCATTTGAATAACAAAAAATATTTTGCCTTTATCTTTATTTGTTTCTACAAAATAAACTAACAAAAGAAATGTTAAAAGTGGAAATAAATAATTAACAGCACCAGTTATCCAAAAAATACCATCACGCACTATCATTATCTCAAGAAATCCATACATTGAAATAGTTAACAGAGCAACTTTATAATCGCTAATATTGGTTCTTTTAGAAACTAGTTTATATATTAAATAAAATATTGCAAGTATCACTATACTTTGTGCAATTCTATAAACTGGTAATCCAAATCTAAGTAATAAACATTCAATAAAAAAACAAGTTATTCGGCCACCCCATTGTAAATAATGTTGACCTAAGAAATTAAAAATATCTAATATTCCATATTCATGGCCTATATTTCCAATATCTACTTCATAACTAAGAGAAGCATATCCATAATCATCATGATATAGCCATAAAAATTGGTGTTGCAATAGAAGCATTACAAAAAAGATAATAAAAATTATTAAAACCCTATTTTTCTTTATAAAAGCAAACATTTTAATTACCACCTTTCAATATTCCAAATTTTTTTCAATTCTTGATATCTTTTTTTTATCTGTTCATCTGCCCCTTTTTCAAGAGGAAATTTGTATTTTATATTTTGATGAACTTTTTTAATTTCTTCAAAATGAGCTTCTTTTTTTAAAGTAGAACTAACGTTACTACCATGTACTCGATAGTAATTTAAAACTTTATTAGTATAAGCTACTTTACCTTTTTTCATTAAAGATACATAAAAAAGCCAATCACCTGCTTGATGAAATTTTACAATTTCATCAAATATTTCATCATAATTTTCATTTTTAATCAAAACAGATGAAACGTTTGCAATAGTACAATTCAAATAACTATAATGTTTTACTTCCTCTTTTCCATCAATAATGTAATTTTTCTTCCAATGTCCAGTTTTCTTCAAATCAATTTGACTAGTAACGTCTTTTAAAATAATATCTCCAATAGGATCAATAAAAGCAGTGTTAGAATAAGAAAGGACAATATCTTTTTCTTTTAATAATGGTTTTTCCACTTTTTCTAAAAAATGCTTTTCACAATAGTCATCCGCTTCACAAATCCAAACATAATCACTCTGCCCCAAAGATAATTTCATTCCTTTTGCCCATTGCCGAAAAGCAGATCCTGAATTAGTTTGATTAAAAGATACATCTATAGGTACGTAAGTAGAAATTGCCTTTTGAATTTTTAAAATTTCTTCCTTACTACCATCTGTAGAACAATCATCTAAAATAATAATTTTACGAATTTTTTTTGTTTGATAAAGTATACTATAAACTCTTTGTTTTAAATATCTTGCATAATTATAATTAGGAATAATTGCAATAACAGAAATATCTTCTGCCTGTTTTTGCTGTCGTATCGCTTCTTCTTTCAATTTTTTTAAAGTAACTGTATCCTTAAAAACATTTTTAAGAGATAATTTTTTATAAACTTGGTAAAAAGAAACAAGCAAACTAGCAAAAAAGAAAAAATGATGAAATGAAAGTGTGACATAAAGCCGATAAAATAATTTGTTTTTACAATTACATTTTTTTAGAAATTCTTGATAATAAGGATTACTTCTGCTAAAATAATCTTTCATCTTTTCTATAAAAATAGAAATATAATGTTGTCTTTTAAAAAAGTTTTTTTCTTTTGGAATGGCATACAATAGTAAAGTCATTAATTGATTCCAAACAATACATTCCTTAATTTTATAAAATTCTTTCTCGCCCTTTACTCGATCCAAAGCAAGAGAAATCATGTGAAAAATATCGAATCTTTTTTCTTGGAAAGAACTATTTTGAATGGAACCCTTATGTTGAATGTAATTATAATAAGTATCCTTTGTATAAGCTAACTTTTTTGCCTTAATCACAATTGGTAAAATAGTCGCAACATCTTCATTAATTTTTCCATTTTCAAAAGGATATAAAAAGATTTCTTTTTTAAAAAGTTTATTGCAACAGCTAGCTGCTAACCCGTGATTAATTACATGAAGACTGGTAGCTTTTCCTTCGCAAAGGGATACCTTTTCTTGATACCCTCCCCTATCTTCATATATGACATTGATATCGCAAAAAGAAATATCGGCATTTTGTTTTTTTAATGATGTATGCAATATTTCATAAAAATCCTGGGGAATAAAGTCATCAGCATCTACAAACCCAAAATAAGCTCCACTAGCTTCTCTCATTGCTTTATTTCGCGAATAAGATAAACCATGATTTTCTTTATTATGTAATATTTTAATCCGACTATCTTTCTTGGCCAATTCCTTAAGAATTGGAAGAGTCCTATCTTTAGAACAATCATCTACTACAATAATTTCAAAATTAATGTAAGTTTGTTTTAAAATAGAAGAAATACATTTTTCAATATAATTTTCTGCATTATAAGCACTAACGATAATAGATATTTTCTCTTGTTTCATACCATACTACCTCCAACGCATCTTTATTTGTAAATAAATATCAATTTTTTTAACTTCTTTTTTTTCTAAATAAGAAAGTAGTTTTGGCAAATGATATTCTTCCATATATTCTAATACATAGCGGTTAGTAGAAAAATCATCAAATGATTGTAATTTTTCACAAAATATAGAAATTAACCTTAATCTATGTTTTCTTTTTTCATGAGGAACTAAGAAAAGTAATAATCCCAAGATTTGATGTGTGTATATGGAACCTTTTATTTCTTCTACTTTCTTTTTATCGCTTCCCTTAATATAATCAAAACATATTTTTGCTGTATCAAAAATTACAAACCTTTTTTCAGAAAAAGAACTATTTTGAATGGAACCAGAACGTTGATAATAAAAGTAAAATGGGGAATCAGCTTTGACAATTTTTTTGGCTTTCAAATATAAAACTGGGCTGATTGCTACATCTTCATTATTTTTTCCTTCTGGATACACTAAATCACCATATAGTTTCTTTTTTAACATTTTATTCGCTGAGGTTGCCATTAAAGGCGTATCAACAACTTGCATAAAAGGATCTTTTCTATTATAGTTGGTCATACTCATAAAAATTCTACTACCATCATCAAACACTTCAAAAATATCACAATAAACAACATCTGCATCTTGTTCTACTGCCAACTTTAACATTGTTTTATACATATTTGGAGAAACATAATCGTCAGAATCTAAATAAATAATATATTTGCCTCTTGCTTCTTTTAATCCAAAATTTTTAGCACTAGAAAGGCCTCCATTTTTCTTTTTAAAAGCTCTTATTTGAGAATATTTTTTGCAATATTCTTTTATAATTTTTTCACTGTTATCGGGACTACCATCATTTACAATCAATACTTCAGTTCGGATAGGTAAAGCACAAATAACAGAATCCAAGCATTTTCGTAAATACGGTTCCGTATTATAAACTGGAATAATGATCGATAATAGTACCTCATCATTTACTTTATGACTTTTCATCAATGACTCTAAAGATACATTCAAAAGCCGTAATTCTTCATGTCCAAGAGAGAATCTCCTTCTAACATTCTCTCTTCGATCATATACTAATTTTTTTACTTCTTTTGATATTTTTCGTCCCTGCATAATCATATCCTGAATACGACATATTTCAAGATAATGCTGATCATCTTTGGTTGTTAAAGTAACACTTTTTTGGTGCATTCTGTGATAATTAAGAGATTTATGACAGTAAGCAATATTTCCATTTTCTAATACTTTACTATAAAAATACCAATCCCCTGCCAACTTAAATTCTTCTGCTCCCTTCAAATACTTTTGATAATCAATATTTTTCTGTTTTCTAAAAACAACAGATGAAACATTGGCAATGGTATTATTAATACATAAAGTCGTTTTTAATTCCTCTTCTCCACTAGCTAAATAAGATTCATTCCATTTTCCAGTATCATAAATATCTATCCATTCTCGTAAATTTGGCATTAAAAGAACATTATTCTCATCTATCGTTAAACTTTCACTATATGAAAGAACAACTTTATCATTGTCAAACGCTTTCATAACATTTTCCAAAAATTTAGGTGATGCACTATCATCTGCTTCACAAATCCACAAATAATCTTCATGAGAAACTTCAAAGCAACGGGCCCAAGATTTAAAAACATTGCCACCATTCGTTTTGCTAGGTAAAAACTGAACTTTTAGATCTGGATTCTCGTCTTTTATTTCTTTTATTTTCTTTTCAATTACTTCTACACTATTATCTGTTGAACAATCATCTAAAATAATCAATTCGGAAACTGGATAAGTTTGAAAAAGAATAGAATCAATTCTCTCAAGCAAATAGTTAGCGTAATTATAATTTGGAACAACAGCAGTAACTTTTTTAGTAGGAACAATTTTTTTTCTTGGCCTAAAACGATATATATTAACATGTGGTGAGTATACTTTAAATAAATTATCGTAAATAGAAATAAGTAACAAAAGGAAAACAGGAGAAAAAATACCATACCAAGCAAGAGAAGAGCTAGGAAACAACATTAACCAAAAACTTAAAAGAATTAAAAATACGCGGCAAACGATTCCTATCTTTTTTTCTGTTTTAATCATAGAATAAATACTTCCTATCAAGTAAATGCAAGCAATAGCACCAAAGATAGCCCCCGTTAATAAAGAATATGAATTTTTACTCAATAGAAAAGAAGCAAATAAATCTTTCGTCAAAAACCAAATGATAAAATAGAAAATAGTAGCAGGAAAAAATAATTTAATAGCACTTTTCACACCACGAATTCGAAAAGCTAAAAAGAATAAAAAGAGAAAAAATAGAATAGAAATACTAGTAATAGAAGAACAAATCCCCATACATATACCAAGACCAATCATAATTAAATAATTTTTCTTACGATAAATGGCGCCGCGATCTAGTAAACATAAGCAAAATAAAGAAAAACTAGACAATAAGAAAGCCAAAGTCTCTAGCACTCCAAAAGTAAGAGCAAACAACAATTCTGCTATTGAAAGAAAGATAACTGCCAATGCTCCTTTCTCTACCTCATAATCCTTCATAATATAAAAACAAATGAAAAGACAGGAAATTACTTGTAATAAAACATTTCCTAGTATTTGAGGAGTTAAAATTTTAATATGCGCAAAAACTCCGATAATTAAAGTTAATAATACTACAGAAATTAACCATTTATTCTTTTTTAAGGTTTTACTATTTGCTTTTAAATAAAGTTGATAAAAAATTAAAACTCCTAGCATAAAAAACAAAGAGATAAGAAAGAGAAAGATTCTTTCTCTCTGAAACAACTGTTCAAATGAAACCTCTTGAACGAAAAATAATACAAAAATAACAATAAAAATAAGCGAGATTATTTGACTCATTCTCTTTTGCATACTAACACTCCTATTCTTTTTTTTCTTCCATTAATTGATTCAATTGCTGTAATGACTTTAAAATATTTTCTTCTCGAAAAATTAATTTCTGATATAAATTATCATCATAACTATAATTAAGAGAAGACCCTTCTTTATGAAAAATTTCAAGCTCAGGATCATAAATAAATTTTAACTGATCTTTTTTTCTTCTATACTCTAAAAATTCTTCTTCGTGATATAAAAAAGTTCCTTTATAAAAACAATCTTGATATTTATTATAATATTTTTTTGAAAAAATAATGGCACACCCATGTAATGAAACATCTTCCTGAAATTTTTTTCCATTTTCTAAAGGAACTGTTTTTTTTAAAATTTGTTTTATTCGAATAAAGTTTCTTAATAAAAACCGTTTCCAATGACTTTTATAAATAGAAATTAATTGTTTTGCTCTGTGAATAGCCTTTTCAACTTGTTCTTTTGTCTTATAAGCAGGAAAGGGATTTACAGATTCGCCTCCACTTGTAATAATCTTAGGTCCTAAAGCATCGAAGTGATATTTTTGATAATCTTTTTTTATTTTTCTTAGAAAATCAGTTTGCTCTATAATAGTATCATTATTAATAACAATCATAAAATCAGGATAATACTTTTCTCTTGCTAAATCTATTCCTTTATTATTCCCCTTAGCAAAGCCAATATTCTCTTCTAAAATTATTAGATCATCTATTAAACTCTTTAACTTTATATCATCTTCTTTTATGCCACTATTATTATCTACAACAACAATTTTATAGTTATTATCTTCAAGGGTTCTAATTGAATTTATACATTCTATTGTATCGTTTATATTCTTATAATGTAAAATTATAAATACTGCTTCCACTCTTTCATTTCTTTTCATCTTATAATTCCTCAGCAAATCTTTTTTCTAATTTTTTAAATATTTGGTAACCTATAATAAGTATTGCAAAACTAATAATTCCTACTATAGCAAGTATAGAAAAATCTGGTAATACTTGATAATAGAATATATCCCTATATGCATTGATAATATGAGCCATAGGATTAACATACATAATCCATTCAAAAGCTGTATTAGCAAACAATTCACTAGAGTATAAGATAGGTGTAGCATAAAATAGCATCATAACAATAAAATTAACTATATATTCAATATCTCTAACATATACATTTATAGCACTTAAGATAAATATAATGCCTAAGGATAAAATATATTGAATAATAGCAATTAATGGTAAGAGCAACATAACAGGAGATAAACTCATACCACCAAAAATAATAAATATTAAAATAATAATACAAGAAATAAAGAAATTAATTAAACCACTAGTAACTACCGATATTGGTAATATTTCTCTAGGGAAATAAACTTTCTTTATTATATTACCATTATTAACAATAGTAGTAGTTCCTTGATTAATTACAGTTGTAAAAAAGTTCCAAGGAATAATTCCTACTATAAGAAATATTACATAATTAGGTTCTGAACTTTTTAAAATTAATGGAAAAACTATTGCATATACTAAAACCATTAATAATGGATTAATAAAAGACCATAAAACACCTAGAAAAGATCCTTTATATTTACCACGTATTTCCTTTCTGACATTTGTCTTTAAAAGTTCACGATATTGATATAAATCTTTAAAAATCTTCATTACAATCACCTACTGACATATTTTTAAGTATTCCTCTACCACTTTATTTGGCTCATCATCCATTTTAACTTTTCCCTCATAAATCCATACCGCTCTAGTACACAATTTCTTTACAGCATTTAAATCATGAGTAACAATAACAATTGTTTTATCACTTTTCTTAAGTTCATCTAACTTAGCAAAACATTTTTCTTGAAAATGTTGATCTCCTACAGCCAAAATCTCATCTACTAATAAAATATCTGCATCAACATTAATAGCAATAGAAAAAGCAAGTCTCATATACATTCCTGAAGAATAAGTACGCACTGGACTATCAATAAAATTATCTAATTCAGAAAACGAAATAATATCATCTAATCTTTTATCTATTTCAGACTTTGACAATCCAAAAATAGAAGCATTGAAATAAATATTTTCTCTACCAGTAAAATCAGGATGAAAACCAGCTCCTAATTCCAAAAGAGATGTTAGTTTTCCATTAGTAACAATTGTTCCCTTATTAGGATAAATAATCTTAGTCATTAACTTCAAAAGTGTAGATTTACCACTACCATTAGTGCCTACTAAAGCAACAGTTTCTCCTTTTTTTATATCAAGATTAATATTTTCTAAAACTATCCTACTCTCTGCCTTATTACGAGTAATATTAACAAGTCTTTCTTTTAATGTATTTGGTTTATCATAATATAATTTAAAATACTTTGTAACATTTTTAACTCTTATAGCAAATTCACTATCTTTTTTAGCCATCAAGTACTCCTCCTTATGTTCATAAGTATATCACATTTTATTTTTTTTTGCATCTTTCTTATCAAGAGGTAAATCACAAATTGCCTTTGATAATGTATTAATATTAGCATAACCATATTTTTCATCAGGTTCTAAATAAGTACCCTCAGCCCACTCATTCCAAGCATTAACAAAAATAAATCTATGATCTTCATCATTTCTTCTTCTAGTTTCTCTTATAATTATTTTTAACCACTTATAATAACTTTCTAATGAATAATTATAATAAATAGTATAACCATCTGTCCTTCTTGCAGAATTATCCCATCCCATTGTTATAGAATAATAAAATGGTTTAAGTGGAAAATGTTCTTTATATAGATGTTCAATATCATCTACTATTTTTTTATAATTAAATATCTTAGGCGAACTTAAACCTGTTAATTTTGTAGCAGGATGACCTATGCCATGTGGTGGAAAATCAAAGGAAGCATCAGTATATTCAGTATATTTATAATTAGTATCAGCAAGTTCACATTTATCCATAATATAAAGTTCACCAATTCCCTCTTCAATGGCATATTCTCTCCACATAGTTACTAACTCTTTAAAATTAGGAATAGCACTAGGATTATAAATCATTATTACTGGCTTTCCATCTATTTTTATATAACGATCATCTAAAAGATATTTTTTTATATCTTTTATAAATTTTCTATAATCATCTTTTTTATAATCTTGTTTAATTAAAACATCATCTTCAAGACCATCCCAAGTTCTAGTCCAGTTCTCATTAGCCCAACAGAAACAAAAAGGAAAATCAATACTCTTATCTTTAAAAAACAAATCTACAGGTTTCTCCATTAATCTTTTCCCAGAAAACCAATAATAATAGAAAATAAAACCATATATCTTATGTTGTTTAGCCAACTCAACTTGTTTTTTTATTGTATCAACATTATCTAAGGTATAATAACCAAAATCTTCATGTGGTGTTCTAGGTTGATAATGTCCAGCAAACTTAGGTTTAGATTTCTTAGTATTAACCCACTCTGTAAAACCTTTACCCCACCATAAATCATTTTCTTTAAAGGTATGATATTGAGGTAAATAGAAAGCCAAAGTTTTAATATCAGTATCATATTTAGAAAAATCAATATTATCTTGATAAGTACTTGTATATGGTTCATATTCTTTATAAGAATGAGTAATAACTTTAGGTTCTTCTTTTTCCTGCACATCACTCTTTGGTTCAACTATTTCTTTTTTCCCAATTGACTTTAATTTTCTAAGAGGACTAGTTAATTTCCAACTTGAACTATTAAGTACTTTATTTAATTCATCTTGATAAAAAGTTTTACTTTCCAACAAACACTTATTTTCATTTTTTAATAACTCATTACTATTATCTAACTCATTAATTTTTTTATTTAACTCTACAATAAGTTTTCTATAATCATATGAAGTCATTTTATAACTATTTATATCTTTCATTTTCTTTAATATTCCTTCTATAGTATTATCATAATTTTTATTTATTTTATTATCTTTATTATTAAAAATATTTGATTTATCAATATGTCTTTTTTCTAATATATAATCTAGCCTATCTTTTACATCTAAAGAAAGAAGTTCTTGATAACTCATATCTAAAGATTTAAAAATATATTCAAGATTTCTATTATATATTTCTATCGGATGAGGATTAGTTAATCTCCAACTTACATAGTCAGCATCTTGTGTTAATTCTTCCGGAGTAAACCACGCAAAGAGCAGAAAATTCAATTTCTTTACACTCATTACTTCTTCTTCTAAATAATCTAATGAACTTTCTTCACCAAAAGACGAAGGCATGCATGATGAAAGAGAAATAATTGTTTTCCCTAAAAAAGCAGCCTCAAAAGAAACATTTGAAAGATCAGCAACAATACGTCTACACTTTAAAATCCAATCAAATGAAGTTGGTGAATTATCCTTAATAAAACCTAACGTTGAAAGATCAACAGGCTCCTTAGGATGAGAACGAATACATATTTTATCAGGAGAAGCTAAATGACTAATCGCTTCTAATATATCACTCTGAGTCCATTTAGAATAAACAGTTGCAAAACAATCTGTAGCAACTCCCAAACCATAACCAATCTCATAAAGTGGAGGGATATCTATATCATTCAAATAATGAATATTTTGTTTATCTACTAAGAGAGCAAAAAGTTCTTTTCTACTTAAACACAATACTTTTTCTGATTCACAAAATAAAGAATATTGCTCTTTTAAATTACTCGTATCATACTTATTCTGAAACTGAAAATAATTTAATAACCGATTATAAAATGGAGTCCTAATCGCACTAGCTTCTTGATTAATCAAAGTAATTTTATGCTTCTTTGCAATATAATCAATACTAGGCAAATAAGTCCATACCATAAATGCATCTATTTTTTCATATTTAGATTCAAGATAATTAATCGCTTTTTCTAATATTTTCTCTAACTCTTTATCTCTTTCTTTAAGTAAATGAACCCATGCATCCACATTATTAGAATATTGTTCCAAAATTTTCTTCTTTTCTTCATCAGTAATAACATATCTTTTCAAATCATCAAAAGAATTGTCATTAATACCATAATAATCCATTACAATAGTAGCAGAATGTTTACATTCTCTATAATAAGAAGGCTTTTTAAAATATTCTTCAGTAGCAATAATAGGACTATCACTATCTAAAGAAAAACGAGCAAATTTATAGAAAACCCATAAATACGCTGGTTTCTCTTTAATATATTCTTCACTCTCAAAAATAATAGGTACAATCACTTTATATACACCTCCACTTAAGAAATATCAATTTTACCAATGATAACATGATAAATGTTTTTCTTTAACAATAGCACGAATATGTTCTAAATCCTTAGGTGTATCAACAGATAAACTTTCACTTTCTACTTCAACCATCTTTATTTTTTCACCATTTTCAAGAAAACGAATTTCATTAACATCCTCAACAATCTCATAAGGACCTTTTTTAGTATTAGCAAAAAAATCTAAAGCTTTTTTATTATATATTAATACACCAACATGCTTATAATAATCATAATCCATACTTCCCTTTGGATAAGGAATAGGACTTCTTGAAAAGAACATAGCATAAGACAATTTATCAAATACAACCTTAATATTCGTAAAATCAACAGCTTCTACTGGATTTTTTATCTTAGTCATTAAATTAGCAACATAAACTTTATTACTATCTGGAAGAGACTCAGGAATTATCTTCTCAATCATTTTAGGATTAATTAAAGGTTCATCTCCATTAATAACAAGATATAAATCTGCCTTAACAGTTTCTGATACTTCCTGTACTCTTTCTGTACTAGTAGGATGTGTATTTTTAGTTAATATAACTTTAATATTTTTCTCTTTACATACTTTTTCAATTCTCTCATCATCTGTTGCAACATAAACATCATCAAGTCCTCTAACTTGTTTTACCCGACCATAAACCCACGCTACCATAGGCTCATCTTCAATTAATTCTAAAGGCTTACCTTTAAAGCGTGAAGATTGATAACGTGCTGGAATAACTGCCACTACTCTCATACTTTCTCTTCCTCCTAATCAATATTTTTAGATGGAGTCAATGTTTTAATTAACATCTTCTCTTGATATTTCTTTATATTTCTTTCCATAGTTGAATTTAAATTATCAATATAATTCTTATCAAGTAAATAAGCAATATCACTTTGATAAAAGTTTTCTTCCATGCAAGAAGTAAAACCGTCAAAACCTGCTAAGACGACATTTTTAACATTGGCACGACTCAAAATATTCAAGCATACTAATAAAGCTGAATCAGAAACTCCATCAAGTTTAGACAATGAATTTCTATAATCAAAAATAAGAGTGTTTTCATTATCTTCAATACTAATATTAGAAGTAATCATTTTAATATCATCAGGAGTTAAATCATCACAAGATTCCTGATATCTTTTTCTATTACTATAAAACACTGCATTATGTTTATGTAGATTAGGATTATTAATAGTAATAACGAAACAATTAGAATTATCTATATAATTATCCAACTGTTCTTGATAAGTTATAATACTCTTACCAGGGCCAATCAAAATAACTTCTTTTTCTTTAATCATATAAGATAACTTTTCATAAGAAACATCATCTAAATATGTATGATCATTATAAATTTGATATAATTCCTCAATATAAGCAGAATCATATTCTGTCTTTTTCTGTTCACTAATCATCTGAACAACTTTATGAATATCACTGCTATTAAGCATTCTCTTATTTAATAAATATAAGATATATGATGGATGGCAAGCATAGATAGCAGATAAATAATATGGTAAAGAATAACCCCAAGGATTTTCGCTTTTAATTTTTTCTAAAATATTATCTGAAGCTTCTAATAATGGTGATAATGAATAGTTTTTTCCTTCTTTTTCATTTAAATAATTTGCAATAAGCTCAGTAGGTAAATTACCAGCCCCTCTTCCCATTCCATAAATAGAACTATCAATAACTATATTTCTATCTTCAGAGGTATTTTCTATAAAAGCAAGAGCATTTGCAAAAGCCATTTGTAAATTATTATGCACATGAAATGCTAACTTAGTTTCAGCCTTTAAATTTTCATCAAATAACTTTGATAAATAAATAACATCTTGTGGAGTCATTTGCCCAAAAGTATCTACAATTGCTAATCCTTCTAAATCAAGTTCTTCATTACAAATACGAATCATTTCTCTAATCTCTTCTTCAGTATAACCCAATATAACTGTAGGTTGTAAAAACAAACGATACCCTTTTCTTCTAATTTCCTTAGCATATTCAATTGCCTTTGGTAAACTTTTCTTATGAAAAGACATTCTTAATATATTATCACTATTACTGCATAAAGGTAAATTCTCAATATTATATTTTTCCCCTAATAACATTAATGTATATTGATTTTCCTCAGTATTAGCAATTAAATTCTGTTCTTCTAACTCTTCCATTCTTCGATATTCAGTTCTATCAACAGAGTATTCTTCTTTAGTATCCATTAAATAACCACATTCTATTAACTCAATCTTTGCCTCTTCTAGATACTTTATTAATTGTTTAATATTGTCATAACCAAACTCATTATTATTGACATAGCCACCATCCCTTAAAGTACAATCTAATATCTCTATTTTTCTCATTTTAAACTCCCTCACTACTTTTAATAATAAAATATATTTAAATCAACACTACCTGTAATACCAGGGAGACTACCAGAAGAAGTATATTGCCATCCTCTATGTGGTAAAGTATATCCACAATCTCCGTTAGTATAGTGTGCTATCCAATCAACCATACTTCTTGTATTATCATTAAATCTTGTCATTGCATAATTTAAATAAGTATAAACTTTAGCATCATAACCTGCTGCTTTAAGACGATTAATATAATTATAAACCATTCCTTCATAAGCTTCTTTAGATATATCATCAGAACTTTCATTTTGACTTGGAATACTATAACTCTCAATATCATAATAAATTGGATAATCTGGACTAACATTATATCTATTAAGCATTTGAATAGTAGCATTAGCTTCAAAAATAGCTTCAGCAGGATTATGAGCATAACTATATAAATAAACACCATAAGGAATATTTAAACGTTTTACATTACTTAAATATTCAGAAAATTTTACATCTTCATAACCATTATAACCAATTCTTAAAATAACTCCATCAATTTCTCCAGAATTCCACAAAGTATCCCAATCAATATCTCCTTGATGATAAGATACATCAGCTAATCTTTTAAAGTTCTGTTCACGTAAAACTCCATATTGATTAAAGCGATACCAAACACCATAGATTTTTTGAACTCCAGTTGCCATACTACCATCATAATTGTAATAATATGTATTACCATTTATAGTTTGAAAACCAGTTTGAATAACACCGTTTTCATCAAATCTATAAACACGACCATCAATTGTTTGAATACCTGTTTGAATGATACCTTCTTGATTAGTATAATATATATTTCCTGTTAATGAATGTACCCAACCAATTTGAATTTTTCCAGAAAGCTCCCCTAAAAAATATCTTTGACCATCTATTGGAGTAATACCTTTCAATATTTTTCCATCTTGATCAGTATAATAACGATCTCCCGTTAAGGCAGAGGTTACAAAACCTACTTGAACTTTTCCTGTATACTCTCCTAAGAAGTAATCTTCCCCATCTATTTCTGTAATCCCATATTGTTTTACACCCAAAATATAATAATAGCGGTCTAATCCTACATCATAAAATCCTTCAATTAAACTTCCATCTTCTAAAGTATTATAAGTATTTCCATCATACTCAAATTCACCTTTATAAATTTTTCCATCTCCATCTGCATAATAATACTTATAATTTAAACTTGATAGAACAAATCCAGTCTGAATTTTTCCTGTATACTCTCCTAAGAAGTAATCTTCTCCATCTATTTCTGTAATACCTTTCAATATTTTTCCATTTTGATCAGTATAATACCTATCTCCCGTTAACGAAGAAGTTACAAAACCTACTTGAACTTTTCCTGTATACTCTCCTAAGAAGTAATCTTCCCCATCTATTTCTGTAATCCCATATTGTTTTACACCCAAAATATAATAATAGCGGTCTAATCCTACATCATAAAATCCTTCAATTAAACTTCCATCTTCTAAAGTATTATAAGTATTTCCATCATACTCAAATTCACCTTTATAAATTTTTCCATCTCCATCTGCATAATAATACTTATAATTTAAACTTGATAGAACAAATCCAGTCTGAATTTTTCCTGTATACTCTCCTAAGAAGTAATCTTCTCCATCTATTTCTGTAATACCTTTCAATATTTTTCCATTTTGATCAGTATAATACCTATCTCCCGTTAACGAAGAAGTTACAAAACCTACTTGAACTTTTCCTGTATACTCTCCTAAGAAGTAATCTTCTCCATCTATTGATGTAATACCTTTAACTAATTTACCATCAGAATCAAAATAATAAGTCGCTCCATCGATAAAGACAAATCCCTTTTGTATTTTTCCATCCTGATTAGTATAATACACATCTCCTGTTAATGAAGAAGTTACAAAACCTACTTGAACTTTTCCTGTATACTCTCCTAAAAAGTAATCTTCCCCATCTATTGATGTAATACCTTTCAATATTTTTCCATTTTGATCAGTATAATACATGTCTCCCGTTAATGAAGAAGTTACAAAACCTATTTGAACTTTTCCTGTATACTCTCCTAAGAAATAATCTTCTCCTTCAATTTCTGTAATACCTTTTTGTATTATTCCGTCCTTATAATAATAAAGTGATCCATCTTCTTCAAAAAAACCAGTTTTACCTAAAGCATTAACATTTAAAAACACCAAACTAATTGCAAGTAAAGCAATAAAAAATATCTTTTTTTTCATATCTTCCTCCTATAAATTAGATTATATCGTATTTATAATAAAAAATAAAGACAGTAAATCATTCTAAATATTTAACAAAACTACTAATTTAAGCTTCTTTCCTTTTTAACTTTTTAACCAAAAAGCCAATTAATTCTACAACTTTTTTTCTAAACAACTCAATAATAATAGAACAAACAAATATTATGCAAGCTACTACAAAAATTTGTAATATTATCTCAAAAGGAGAATGTTTATCTACTAAAAAAGGAAATAGTTTATATATATAAGGTTTTAACAATTCAGACTCATGAATTAGATACACTCCAATCATTAAGGTAGATAAATTATTTATAAATTTATTCTTAAAAGAGAAAGTACTAAAAAATAAGAAATATGCACAACTTTGTATAACAATAAGTGGAAAATCATAAGCAGCAGGATGCGTCTGAAAAATCGCTCCAATTTCAAATAAAATAGAACCTGGAATAGCAAAACTACAAATATATTTACCAAGATATAAAATAGTAAGTGAACCAAAAGCACAACCAAAAAATATTAATACCATTAACAATCTAAAATGTTTAATACTCATATTTTTAAAATGATAAGACTGTTTAAGTGGATACTTTCTAAAATAAGCCCCTATAAAATATAAAGTAATAAAATGATAAAGCGAAAATCCAAATGAAGTATTAAAAAATCCTTGATTAGTTAAATATGGTAAAAAGCAATTAATAAAAACTAAAGTTAATACTAATTTTTTTAATTCACCCTGACTAGAACGTTCAATAAACTTATTAAAAAACGGTGATAATATATACAATAAAATGTAATAATGAATAAACCAATGTTCATGCTCTAATGGCAGTATAAAAACATTATTAAGAATTTCTAAATTAGTTAAAGTAGTTAATGATAATGCCAACACAATAATAACAGCTACTATTCTATAAAACCATGATGTTGCAATTAAATTTAAAACTTTTTTTAAATGGAATTTCGAAGTAGATTGAAAATATCCTGTGACTAAAACAAAAGAGTTAACATGAACAACTAAAACTGATTTAATAATATCTAAAAATAAAGTAAGTGTATTATTCGCTTGACTTAAGCCAACTCCACTTATAATAACATGCCACATTACTATCATAAACATAGAGATTATACGCATTAATTCAAAGTTTGATTGTCTTATTTTTAAATTTAGAGTTTTTTCCATTTTCCTATCCCCCATCTATAATAGAAATATATCATAAACTACTAAAAAAAAGCAATAAAAAACTTGACAAAACTAGCCAAGTTAATTTTTATAAGCTTCCTTATATTTACCACTTTTAATATTATTAATCCAATCTTGATTATTTAAATACCAATCTATTGTTTCTCTAATACCATCTTCAAAAGTATAAGTACGCGTCCAACCTAGTTCTTTTTCTATTTTACTTGAATCAATAGCATATCTTAAATCATGACCTTTTCTATCTTCTACAAAAGTAATTAAGTCTTCACTCTTACCCATTTGTTTTAATATAGTCTTAACTATATCAATATTATGTCTTTCAGCGTGTCCTCCTAAATTATATACTTCTCCTACTTTGCCTTCTCTAACTATTAAGTCAACACCAACATTATGATCATGAACATGAATCCAATCTCTTACATTCTCGCCCGTTCCATAAACAGGAACTTTCTCATCATTTAATGCTTTCATAATAGTAAGAGGTATTAACTTCTCTGGAAACTGATAAGGACCATAATTATTAGAGCATCTACTAATAGTAACAGGAAGTCCATAAGTACGATAATAAGCCATAACAAGTAAATCAGCACTAGCTTTACTAGTAGAATATGGACTAGATGTATGAAGAGGAGTCTCTTCCGTAAATAATAAATCAGGTCTATCTAAAGGAAGATCTCCATATACTTCATCAGTTGATATTTGATGATATCTTTTAACATTATATTTAATTGATGCATCCATCAACACTTCAGTACCAATAATGTTAGTAGTTAAAAATATTTCAGGATTCTTAATAGAATTATCAACATGAGACTCTGCTGCAAAATTAATTACAACATCAAACTTTTCATCACTAAACAGTTTATCAATAAAATCCCTATTAGTAATATCTCCTTTTACAAATTTATAATTATCTTTTCCCTCTAAATCTTTAATATTATTATAATTACCTGCATAAGTAAGAGCATCTAAACAAACAAAATAGTCATCTTTATATTTATCAGTAACATAATGTAAGTAATTGCTACCAATAAAACCCGCTCCTCCTGTAATTAAAAACTTCATATAATCACCTTCCTAAAACAATTTTATCAAATATTCTAAATTGACACAATATATCTAATAATTAAAATTATCTAATAAATCAACTTTTCGTTCATTTTCGTTCATTTTTGCCATCCTTTTTCCTTATTTATTAATGTTTTTCGTTCATTTTCGTTCATTTTTGACTTTTTTTCAGTTTCTCTAATTATATAAATAGGCCTACCTTTAACTTCTGTATATGTTTTAGAAATATAAGCTCCACTTATTCCTGTACAAAATAATTGAATTCCACTTAAGAAAAACATAATACAAACTAAAGATGGCCACCCTGCTACAGGATCTCCAAATATTAAAGTCCTAATAATAATAAAGATAATAGAAATTAATGATATTAAACAAAATAATACTCCAACAATTACTGCAATTGTTAAAGGAACAGTAGAGTACCCTATAATTGCATCGACTGCATAAGTAAATAATTTAAAAATATTCCATTTACTTTTCCCTGCTACCCTTTTTGGGACTTCATAAGATAACCATTTAGTTTTAAAGCCAACAAAACTAAATATGCCTTTACTATAACGATTATACTCTTTTAATTCTAGTATTGCATTTACCATTTGTCTTGTCATTAATCTAAAATCTCTAGCCCCGGGTACCATTTCTACTTTAGATAACTTAGATATTAATTTATAATAACATCTTGTTAAAAATCTTCTAAAGATACCATATTCTTTATGAGTATCTGTCTTAAGTCCTACACAATCAACATCCTCTGTTGTAATAATTTTATACATTTTCTCTATAAATTCAGGTGAATCTTGTAAATCAGCATCAAGTAAAGTTACATAGTCTCCCGTACAATACTCAAGCCCTGCATAAATAGCCGCTTCTTTACCAAAATTTCTTGAAAAAGAAATATATCTAACATTACTATCAATTTCTCTATATTCTTTAATAATATTAAGAGTTCTATCCCTACTACCATCATCTACAAAGATAAGTTCAAAAGAAACATTACTCATCTTTTTAATTACTTTATTAATTTCTTTATAAAATAAAGGTACTGCTTCTTCTTCGTTGAAACATGGTACAATAACTGATATCTTATCCATAATATTCCTCTATTCTAAAAATATTTTTCTAGTCACAAAGTTAAATATCATAACTATAACTGTTGCAATTACTTTAGCAAGTAAATAATAAATACTTAAGAAATCTACTGTTATCCACATAATTATATTATTTAGTATTAACCCTATAACACTAAATATAATAAATATCACAAATTGTTTTTTAGCATTTTTTTCTTTATTAACATCAAATACCCATTTAACACTTGCAATATAATTATATATAACAGAAATACAAAATGATAATGTATTAGAAACAAGCACAGGAAAATGACAAAATTCTCTAAATACATAAAGAAAAACAAAGTCAATAATTGTTGCAATACCACCAACAATAGCAAATTTAAATATTTGAATTAATAATTTTCTTGTTTTAGGCTTAAACTTTAAATGTAAAATACCACATACTTTATCAAATAACCATTCTAATTTATCTTTTTTCATACTTTTCTCCTTAACAACTATAGTATAACACGAATTATATAACTAGTCTAAATATTTCTTAATCTCCTCAGTAATAACTTCATATCCCCTACTATTAGGATGTAAGCCATCATCAGTAAACTCTTCATTAAAGTTGCCATCATCATCAAGTAATTTATCATACATATTAATATATGTATAATTATTATCATCACAATATTTTTCTATTTTTTCATTTATATCCATAATATCATCATTATTTCTAACATCAACCATATCTTCATCTAAATCATCATTAACAGGATAAACACTCTCAACATAAATTTCTGCTTGTGGTTCATTACTATTAATTTCATTAATTATTCTTTCAATATTAGAAACAATATCATCTACACTAACATCATGAATTAAATCATTAGTACCAATCAATAGAAACACTTTAGATGGATTATAATTGTATACTCTCCCTTTCATATCATTCAATATGTCTTCAGTGGTATTTCCTGAAATACCACTATTTACAACAGGTAATCCTTCATAATATTTATCTAAATCATAAAAATCAGTAATTGAATCTCCTAAAAATAAGTAATTAGTATATTCATCCTTTAAACTTTCTATCTCTTTTTCATAATCTTTTTTATTCTCTTCAATAGTTGTATTTAGACTATCAACTGATGAATCTAAATTATTAACTCTTAACAAAAAAAAGGCATTAACAAACAAACTAATTACTAAAACAATTAAAATAAGTTTATTATTACTTTTTTTATGACTATCTTTAACTGAATTATTTTTATAATAAATTCTTTTATTTTTTTCAAGTCTGGTAGTATACTTTTTCTTTTTTGCTTTTTTACTCGTAGTCTTACTCATAACACTTCCCCTTTTCATGTCAATAAAAGTATACCACAAATATTAATAGTTTAATATTAAAAGAAAAAGACTTGACATTATTTGCCAAGTTCTTCATGCATCATTTCTTTTATTTTATCAATATCAGTGAAAAACAAATTAATTCCTTGTTTCTTTAAAGCTAATAATGAATTAAAATTTTGTAAAATCTCATCTTTTAAATTATCAGCAACTCTAGCAGGAGCACCATTTATTGTATGTGGATGATCTATATATTTTTCTAATGTAGGAAAAGCATTTTGCAATAATATAACAGATTTCTTTTCGGCAATTTCTCTTATCATTATAGAACGACAATCTCCATATTTCTTAACCTTTTTATCTATTATAGGTTGATACTTAGAAACTTTACTACTTAATGGAATAAACCATAATATATCCTTATCTTTAATCGTAAAGTAAGTAGGTCTTGCTCGTCCATTTTCATGATTTATCATTAAACCTTTGTCATTAATCTTATCAAAAAATTCATCTTTAATATGATAAATATATCCCGTTTTAACTCTCATTTTATAAACACCCCCAATAACAAATATAACTTGTAACTAAAATATATCAAATTATAACTTTGTTTGCAAGTACAAAAGTTCTATTTTTAGAAAAAAGAAAACTTTATTCAAAAGAATAAAGTTTTCAAACATTTTCGACCGAGATCATTTATAACTCGCACCACTCGGAAGCGACTAACATTTCGCGATTGGAATCATTTATAACCCGCACCATCCATAAGCGGCTAACATTTACATATTACATTTCTTAAATGCAATAATAATATACTATATATTGACATAAATGTCAATATATAGTATACACTGTTATTGTATGCAATTTTCCAAATATTTATAAAGATTTTTGAGATTATTATTTGCCAAGTTCTTCAAATATCATTTCTTTAATTCTATCAATATAAGTGAAAAATAAACTAATACCTTGTTTCTTTAAAGATAATAAGTAATAAAATTGCTAGTTATTTCATCTTTTAATGTATCTATTACTTTAAGTGGTTTACCATTTGTTATATGGGGATGATTTATATATTTTTCTAATGTAGGAAAAGCATTTTGTAATAATATAACCGATTTTTTATTAGCAACTTCTCTTGTCATTATAGAAAAAAGAAAACTTTATTCAAAAGAACAAAGTTTTCAAACATTTTCGATCGGAATAATTTGTATCCCGCACCATCCGAGAGCGGTTAACATTTCACGATTGGAATAATTTATAACCCGCACCATCCAAGAGCGGCTAACATGTACATATCACATTCCTTAAATGCAATAATAATATACTATACTTTAACAAAAATGTCAATAAGTATACATTTATAATTTATATTGGGTGTAAAAATTTTTTGTGGGTAAAATAATGGTTATGTTATACTTATCTAAAGAATAAAGGTGGTAGATAAGTATGAGAACAATAGAACAATTTGAGAAAAACATAAATAATTTAGATACAAACTTTAATAGGCTTATATCTAATGATGGTTTAGATATAAATTCTATTGAAGAATTAGCAATGAACAGCATTGATGATTGCAAGAGTATTATTAATACCCATATAGAGGAGTTGATATCTAAAAGTATAAATGAACATGAACTAATAACTAAAAAAAACAAGAGTGGGAAGAAAAAGGATTCAAATTAAAAAATCATGGAAAAAGTAAAATAGAAATCATAATGTTAAATGGCAAAATAGAAATTTATAGAACCATACTTCAAATAAATGATATTATTGATTTAGATAAATATAACTTAAAAAGCAAATTAATTACTCCTTTAGATGAATATCTAGGAATAGATAAATTACCATTTAAAGTATCATTAAAAA
>CAMMMH010000002.1 GCA_946497955.1 uncultured Mycoplasmatota bacterium
AAAAATCATAATATGATTATTAAACATCAAAATATGTGTAAGGGAATACATAAACATGAAGGTTTAATACCTGAAGTAAAACCTTATGAATATATTGGTTTGTTTAGTAATTTTGATAAAGAAAAAGATACAAAGAAACTTAATGATGGACTTTTAATTCTATAAAAATATGGTACAAGATAATGAATATGTAAGAGATGGGGAAGGCGAAGAAGATGATAATGAACAATATTTGGGTGGTTGGATATAGTGTTTTAATTAATAGTTGTTTTTAGTGTTGCAAGGTTAGCTGGAGATATGACTAAATAGGTGGAAGAAGCTCCTCTCCGTGTTAGTGATAATCCTCCTGCTAACCTTGTTAATCTTAATCCTATTAATTCTAATACTGTTAAACATTATTCTACATAAACTTTATTCCACAATCATCATCACTTGTTATTACATTCACATCTAAATCATATCAAAAATTCATTCTAAAACTTGCTAATTCATTATTAAGTCTATTTTAAATAAGTCCAACATTATTATATTAAATATCATTTATTATCTTAACTTTATAATAAACAATGACAACTAAAAAACAAAAATCAGCCGTTCGTTTTTGTGAAAAATGGCTTAATATAACTTTTAAAGGAAATATAAATAATTATTCAGAAGTATCATTTTTTTTAGAAAAATATTTAGAAAAAGCAAAATATACTTGTATGGAAATAACTTGTGAATATGAATCATATATACAAGATTTAGATTAAAAAATTAATATAATCATACTAAAAATCTATCATTTCTCTCATTAAATAAACTTTAATAAAAATATATTTAAAAAATATAAAATTAAATTCAAATATTATTATGTTACAAGAACAAGTATTATCAATCGAACAAGTAAAACATTTACAAGAACTTAGACTAAATATAAATAATACAAGTATTTATTAGTTAAGAATAATAAGAACAGATACAAATGAAATAGAACATGATTGGTATTTAGGACTTACTAAAGAAGTTCCTATATCAATAATGACTTTAATAGAAAGAAAACTTGAAGTAATACCTACATTAACTGTACAAGATATTTTAGATTTATTACCTTCATCAATATCTTTATCTGACAAATATTCTATTTTAGATTTAACTATAGAAAAAAGTAGTAATATTTGGATAGCTTCTTATAAAGATATGATATATAATGTAAGTTTTGAATCAGAATCTCTTATTAATTCACTTTATAATATGTTGTGTTGGTGTATTGAACATTCATATTTAAAAAATTAGTATCTTACACTTTTTAATAATAAGTTTAAGTTTATTAAATATTATATTATTAACTATTAGATTAAATAAAAAATTAATATGAAACCTTTTGATTTAGAAAAAGCTAAAGCTGGTGCTAAAGTATGTACCAGAAATGGATACAAAGTAGAAATTTTAAGATTTGATGTAAAAAATCCTTATTATCCAATTATTGCTGTAATAACGAATGATGATGGTATTGAAAATTATTACGCTTATACTAAAGATGGTAAATATACAGATTTAAATGAATGTCCTATGGATTTGGTAATGGCTACTATTAAACATAAAGGTTATGTAAATATTTATCCAAGTGATAATATATTTACTATAGGATATAAAACTGGATCAAATATTTTTCCAACTAAAGAAAAAGCGATGCAAGCATCTGTTCCAAATCGTATTACCACAATTCCTATTGAATGGGAAGAATAAAATAAAATAAAAACTAAAATAACTTTCCAAGTTGTTGAGTACACCTTAGTTCTTATAGAAGGTTGAAAATCCGATTATTATTGTTATAAGAAAATATAGTTATACCAGAGATGTTATAACGACTATAAGTTTTAGGTGTAAAACACAAAAAATAAAAATAACTATTATGAAAACAATTAAACTTATCTTTAAAGGAATATTATTTTATATAACATTTCTATTTACATTATTCTTTATGTTAGGAGTTGATAGCATTATGGATAATGGTATCTTTTTACAATTTATGATTGTAGAGATGATATTAGTTTTAACTTGTACTAATATTATTTCTAAAGATGAACTTTATAAAATAACTTTTAGTAAATATCTTAATAAAGAATAACTATGAGTTATAATCTAAAAGAAAATAATGGTGACAATGATTTTATAGAAAAAGTCTTCTGTTTTATCATTGCATCATTATTTTTATCAATTGTTAGTATAATAATTTCATTTATTAATCCAATAAATATTATTATAGAACTTATTCAAGAAGATATTAGATATAAAATATTATATTTTATTTTATATTATATATGTTATAAAATAGTTTATTTACTAAGAAAAATATACTTATAATATGTGTTTAGAAAAGAAAAGTCGTATTCCTAGAATAGCAACTAAGGATATAATAGTTTATAAAATTTTAATACCAAAATATCATGAATTATTTACTCCATATTATAATGATAATATAGAAATTGGAAAAACATATAAAGGTACATTTTCTAGGTATAGTATATGGATTAAACATAAACCTCGTGCTTTTACTAATAATATTATATGTTTTTTAATATCATTATTTTTTAGTAAAATAATAAGTTCTGGATATATACATTCTTATAATAATTATAATATTATTTTTAATACCAATAATTGGTTTTATGGTAATTATTATCTTATTGTTAAATGTATTATTCCTAAAGGAACATTATATTTTATAGGAAAAGATGGAGATATTGCTAGTAGAAAACTTAAATATGTTAAAATAATAAATTAGTAAATTATGGAAATATTATATTTTATAATAATGTTATTAATATGGATTATATATGTAACAGTAATTATTGTATCGGCTATAAATAATATAAATGGAAAAAGAAAAGCAATAATTATTTCTATTTTAACTGCTATTATAATTATATTAACAATAATATCTGTTAAAATTAATCCAGATAATGTTAAACCTATAGATGTATATAGAGGTAAAACAGAACTTAAAATAACTAAAACATATAGAGATTCTATAATTATAGGTATTGATTCAGTTGTAGTATATAAAAAATTAAAATAATATGAAAGAAATAATAGTTCAAATTCCTGATAATTGTGAAGTTCAGATTGTAAGGAAGGAAAAAAATAAAGAGCAGGTAATCAAAACTTATCAAGATTTAATTGACAACAGAATATCTAGTAGAGGATATTATATTGATTCATTTAGTGAATTACGTTCAGTTAATGATGGTAATTTTGATTCATATCATGATAGAAATATAGCAACATCAAAAAAAGTAGCTAAATCTATGCTAGCTATGGCTATGATTAGTCAATTAATGCCTTATTATGGAGGTGAAATATCTGATGAGGAATGGCTTGATAATAATATAGATAAATTTACTATTGAAAGAGCAAAAAATAAAATTAGTACATATTCTTATAATAAAATTTATCATTTTCTTTCTTTTCATACTAAAGAACAACGTGATGAATTTATTAAATATAATGAACAACTTGTTAAAGATTATTTAATGATTGAATAAAATGGAAAAAATACCTTGTATTAAATATAATCCAAATACTTGGGATTATATAAAAGAACAATTAGAATCTTTTGGTTATAAAAAAGTATTATTATATAATGATTGGACTAAAGATCCTTATATTGTTATTAATTTAGCTAATATTTTAGGAAATTATTCTAATGTAGATGAAATGGATAAATTATCTCATAATAGAGAACTTGTTAATGATACTGAAGAATTTCTTAAAAGAGCTGCAAAACTTATGAATAAAACTTATAAAAGAAAAGATATTATGCAAATAAATGGAATTGAAATTAAACCAGGAATGGTTTTAGAAGGAACAAATGATGATGGACAAGGTGTAAGCTTAATAGTTGCGCCTTTTAAAGATAAAAATATTTTTATTAATGTATATGAAGGCGGTTGGGCATTTAATTATAAATTTTATATTAAACATTTAACTACTATAAGAGATATTTCAGAAAGAGATAATCTTAAAAATGGAAAAATTCTTTGGGAATATAAAAAAGAAATTATTCTTACAATTAAAGAAATTGCAGATAAATTTGGTTATGATGTTGATCAAATTAAAATTAAACTATAAAAGTAAACTTATGAACTAGTAGAATATATATTATTTTACTAGTTTAATGCCTAGATGGTGAAATAGGTAGACACGAAAGACTTAAAATCTTTTGGCCATAATGGCTGTGCGGGTTCGAGTCCCGCTCTAGGTACTAATTTTATTAACTAATTATTAACTATTTTAAAACATTAAATTATGAGAACTTATAATGAAGAAGATTTATCTTGTGTTTATGAAGATGTAAAATGGAATTTGGAACAATAGTTAGATAAAGAATTTTCTAATGAAAAATTTATTAAATTACTTAAAAATATTGCTTGTCCTTATTATAATGATATGGCTTCATTATTTAAGAAATTTAATTTTTTAACTATTTCTTCTGAAGGAAATTATAAAATTAATAAGATTCCTGATTTAAAAGAATTTATTAATATGATAAATATAACACGAAAAGGAAGAATAGAAAGAAAAAATAAAACTCTAACAAAAATTGATGATGAATATTGTATTAAATATCTTAAAGATAGAGGATATAAAATTCTTAAACCTAAAATTGTAGAATACGAAGAATGCTAAATAATTTATATTATACATAGTGATTATTATATTACTATGTATAATATTATTATTTATTACCTCATACTTAAACATAAAGAATTTTGGATAGAAGATGATAAGACTTTTATCTATTAAATTTTATCTTATCAAATAACTAATTATTTAACTTTTTAAATTTTATTTATTATGAGTAAAACAAATGTTATGCCTGTAGAACAAGAAGTTCAAGGTAATGAAAGTCAAAATGTAAATGTTGTTGAAACCAACAATGTTAGTTATCAAAATGTAATTAAGAAATTAATTGCTGCTGGTTGTAAGAAAATTAGTCAAGTTAAGATTAAAAATGTAAATTTTACCGAGAAAGATAATTATACTATGGTAAGTTTTACATTGGGTTCTCCTATTAGAGGATTTGTATCTGAAGATAATGGGGCTACTTATGTAGAAGGAATGACTAAAGTTATGTTTACTTCTTTGTATGCAATTACTGGTGCTTTTAAAGAAGATGAAAATCTTGGTTGGATGGCAAATGCTATTCTTGAAAAACCACAAGCACTTAATCTTATTCTTAATGGTGCTAGTATTGATATTCTTCAACAGTTTGTAAAAGCTGGAGATGAAGTTAAAAATCCTTTCAGTTCTAATGAAAATGCAGAACCTGTTGTTTATGATCATGATGTAATTATTAACCATGTTATTGGATTTAAACTTGGTCCTGTAGGAGAAAAGATGGCTGATAAACTGGCAGATAAGTTGCTTGGTTTCTAAAATTAAATATTTATTAGCTATAGTGATGATAATTATAATATTATTATTGCTATAGCTAATAATATTAAATATGCTAATACAACTATATATTAATTATACAGTTATTCTATTTTTTAACGAATTATCAATAATAATTTTATTAAAATCATTCACGGTAAAAAATAAAATTTAAAATATTTGGTATAGTAAAATTATTATTATATCTTTGTGAATCATTATAAACAAATCAAATATTAATTATAATTATTAAAGTATTATGGAAGATAATAAAAAACAAGTAGTAGAAAAAGAAAATGTTGAAATAGTTAAAACTGAAAATGTAGAAAAAGAAAACAGTTCTACTACTAATAAGTTTAATAAATTTACTAAGACTAAAGACAAAATTGCTAATAAACTGAATAAGAGAAATTATATTGAATCTATGTGTGAAAGATATGGAAAACATATAGTAGATATGGTTATTCTTATTAAGTATAATGCTGAAATTAAACGTTTTACTTCTATAGGAATTATTAATTATCTTTTTAATAATAAACAAATTCCTAGTCAAAAAGCATTTGTTACATATAAATGGAATAAATTTTCTGTTAAATGTAATGGTTTAGTTAGAGAATTTACTTATAGTGAACCTTTCTTTGTTGTTGCATTAATTGCTTCATTTACAAGTTTTACTGATTCTGCACAAACAGCTATTGCTGAATTTTATGGTACTGAAATTAGTGAAGATAAACGTAATGAAATTAATAACGATGCAATTAGTCAAATTGTTAAATTGAACAAAGAATATTCTTCTAAAAATTCAGTAGATTTTAGTGATGATTTAAGTGAAGATTAATTTTTTAAAGCATAAAATAATGGAAGAAATTGATGAAAATTCTATCGATATTCATGAAGAAACATTTGATAAAGATTTTGATGAAGTAGGATTTGATCCTATAGAATTAAATGAAGATGATTATGATGAAAATAATCCTTATGAATATTAAATAAGGCCCTTTTCTGCCGTGTGTCTTACATATATGAATGTTACGGTTAGTGATAATAGTAACATTCCCTTTTATTTAAATAAATATATGATAACAAAAATATGTTTTATAATGTAATTGGTAACACATAAGATTATTATTAATCTTAAATTATAGGTTCAAATCCTATTAAAACAACTAATAAATATTATGTTTATTATAATAATTTTACATAAAGAGTATGATTTATAGTCATGCTCTTTTTTCGTATAAAATAGTCAATAATAAACTAATATTCTTTATTAAATAGCTTTATTTAGCTTACTATAATGTTTTATATAGTTATATTATAATTTATGCGTAATCATTATTAATAAGCTATTTTTAGCTTTAATTTGATTATTAATAATTAAAAATTAAATATTTATGAGTAATATTAATAATAATTTTTCAATTAATTTAAATAAAGAAATTTGGGAAGGTTGGAAAGTAATTGATTTTATAGAAGAAATAGAAGAAGAAGTTAATATTTTTATTTCTAATAGTAAAAAACGTAATAAAATAATTACTAAGCAAGATTTAAAGAAATTTTGTACTGAGCATCAACCTTATTATAAAAAATATATTCCAGAAGTTGTTAATTATTTTGTTAATAAATATAATATTAAATAATTATGAGTAAATTACCTAAAAATAAATATCCTACTTTTAAATGTAGTAGAAATGATTGGTTTGATATAGTTAAACCATATCTTGAAAAATTAAAAATAGTACATATTAATTATACTACTGAATTTAATAATAATATTTATATAATGTTTAATTTCAGATATGATAATAATGAATTTAAATGTGGAATTACATATTATAATAATATTGAAAATGTTATTAAAGATAATGGTTATATAATAAATTATATTGATTCTTTTCTTTTAAGAATTAAAGATTTAATAGATAACTATTATAAAATAAACATTTTAGAAAAACTTATAAATTGTAAAAAAGATACTGAACTTTATAGTCCTTTATTTGGAAAAGTAAAATTTGATTCTATAGATAATAGTACTATATATATTTCTATTAATAATCAAACTTACAGTTTTAATAAATATGGTCAATATTTTAATAATTACAATGATGCCGAATGTCTTTTATTTCCTTCTAAAGATAATAGAGATTGGAATAAATTTCAAATTTTAGAAAAAGGCCATAAAATTATGTGTTCTAATAATGGATATGATTGGTCATTACAAGTATATTTAAATGAAGATATGTGTAGTAATAGTATAATAAATATACGTAATGTATTTAGTTATACTTATATAGTTCCTATAGAAGATTTTAATTTTAATGTCGAAGACTTATCTATTAATAAAGAAAAATCAATAGTATAAAATTATAATAAAGCTATAAATAAGATTGATAATTCAATGAATTCCTCTACAGGGAATTTAACGTAAATCAAATATAATAAAATTAATTAATTTTTAAAATCACGTAAAGTTATGAAAAAGTATGATGAAGTGAGTGTTGTTAAAGCATTAGAACGTAAAAGCGATATTAGTATCGATAAAGTTAATAAAACTATCGAAATTATTAAAGATTCTAATGAAGTAGGAAATGGTAGTTGGGGTAAAATAGATTATCTAGTAAAAGTTCATGGATATGTATATCTATTTGTAAAATCTCATAAAAACAAAAAGCGTAATGTTAAATCCCCTGTAGAGGAGAAAGATGAAATAATTAATAGTAAATCTGCTAAACATGAATCTAAAATTAATGCTATTAAAAAGATTAAAAGTTTAATGAAACAATCTAATACTAATAAATATGCCAACGTTTAATTTTACAATAGAAACTAAACCTGAACGTAAACCAAAAAGTAATATTAATAAAACTGTAAAATTAACTAAAGTAGAAGGTATAGTTAATATTACTCTAGATGGTATATATAAGGTGAAAGTTAATAAACTTATATATGATATTCATAAAGATTGTTATTCTTGTAAAGGAATTACTAATATTTATAAACAAGAATTAGATAAACATTTACAAAGAATATTATATGTAAGAGATGTTGGATATTGTGAAGAATGTAATCCTTTACATTATTTACCTTTTACTGTTGGCTGTAATGTTATAGGAGATATTATTTCTATTAATAATAAAGAATATTTTTATATTAAAAAAGTATTCTTAGATTTTAGTGATAATAAAGCTCATGACGCATTAGAATTTTATAAAAATAATTATAAAGTAATCAATCAATCAAGAATAAATAGAATTTTAAATGAGGAATTGAATGAATAATTTACAAAAATTTAATCATATAACAACTAAATATGAATTTACAAATGATCAAAAAATAGCTATAGATAATATATTAGATTTTATTGCTACTCCTTTTAATCCTACAAAATATATTGTAGGATTAACGGGAGCAGGAGGAACCGGCAAAACGTTTATTACTAATTATATTATTACTCATTGTAAATATAGTAATAGTGTGATTAAATGTACATCTCCTACACATAAGGCTTGTCGTGTATTTAGTCAAGCTCTTCGTGGTAAAAATGTTGATACTATTCAAAGTACATTTGGATTAAGACTTGATTTACGATTAGAAGATTTTAATCCTAATAATCCTCAGTTTAATCCAATGGCTGCTCCTAAACTAGAAAATGTTAGACTTTTATTAGTTGATGAAGCGTCTATGCTTCCTGCTAAACTAGTTACTTTTATTTGTAATAAATGTAAAGAATTAGAAATTAAAATTATATATATTGGTGATAGCTTTCAGTTAGCTCCTGTAAATGAACATAAATCTATAGCTTTTGAAAGATGTTATAAAGTTTATGCTTTAAAAGAAGTTGTTAGACAAGCAGCTAATAATCCTATAAGTGAATTATTACAATTATTAAGATATGATATTGAAAATAAAACTTATAAATTTTTAGAATATATTTCTAAAAATAGAGGTATTACTAATTATAATGAAAATGGCGAAGGTTTTAGTATTTGTAATCCATTATCTTTTAAACAATTAATCGATATGTCATTTTCTAATGAATTATATACTAAAAATATTGATATGTATAGAATTATTGGCTATACTAATAATTGTGTATCTGGTTGGAATAATTATATTAGAAATACAATTATAAAAGATTCTGATAAAAATATTATTACTAAAAATGATTTAATAATGAGTTATGAAACTATAGTTGATGAATTTATGTCTCCTATTATTCATAATTCAGAGGAATATATTATTAATGATATAGTAGATTTTGTAGATGATAAATATAATTTTAAAGGATTTTTAGTTAAATTTCAATTAATACATGGTGGAGAAATAACTAGACCTTTATTTATTATAGACCATAGAGATAAATATACTATTCTTAAATATCATCAAACTATTACAAATTTAATAAAAGATGCAAAATCTGCTACTGGTGGTACTAGAGTTTCTAAATGGAAAGCATATTATGATTTTAAGAAAAAATATCTTCTTGCTACAAATATAATTGATAAATCTGGAAAATCTATATATAATAGAGATATTGATTATGGATTTTCTATTACTGCACATAAGAGTTAGAATATTGGCTCTTGTAAAAGCCCTTTAACTGCTGGAACATCGTGAAGATAATAGTGCTACAACATAAGACGAAAGTCTAAGTGTGAATGCTTGAAAAACTATTGTTATATGATAATCAGCAGCCAAGACTACTCATTATGTTGAGAAACATGATAATAGTAAGGTTCATCGACTATCCGAAAGGAGTACTGGCATTATTGCTGGGAAAAGGGGGCAAACTATTCATAAATTTGTTTGGAATTACTGAACATAAATAATATATTTGTGATAAACTAAAAAAATTATAGTATTATGATTATTAATATTTATAAACTTATTAATCCATCTACAAAAGATATTATTTATGTAGGTCAAACAAAGTATAGTCTTGAAAAACGTCTTGATTTTCATTATTGGAAACTTAATGAAGCTAAAAGAGGAAAAAGAACTATGACTAAATTATTTAAATTTCTTGATAGTTATCTTCCTCTTAGAGTTAAAATTGAATTAATTACTGCTGTTGATACTGATTTACCTTTTAGAAGTGCTAATTTCTTAGAAAAATATTATATTGATTATTATCGTAAAATTAATCCTAATCTTCTTAATGAAGCTAATGGAGGTCTTGGAAGTTATACTTCTATTAATAAATCTGATAATGAGAAAAAAGAAATAAATTATAAAATATCTTTTAAAAACAAAGGACGTAAAAAACCTGAAGGATTTGCTGAACATCTTAGTTTTATTAGAAAAGGTAAAAATAATCCTATGGCTAAACCTTTTACTTATAAAGTTGGTGCTTATTTAAACGGAGAACTTGTTAAAACTTTTAGTTATGCTTATGAAATAGATGAATTTGTTGAAAAAAGAGGTTCTTGGAGTAATATTAAAAAGGTTCTTTCCGGTAAACTTAAATTTCGTCCTTATGGTTATGATTGGAAATATATTAAAGAATAGTTTAAAATATAGTCAGGTTCGTGGTGAAAGCCATGATGTTATGCAAGGTTCTACTTATGACTCTGTATTTGTAGATTTAAATAATATGGTTTTTGATAAATTTAATCAACCTTATTCTGATCAAGATGATTTATTAAGAAGAATATATGTTAGTTGTTCTCGAGCAAGAAAAGAATTAATAATTAACTATGGGTCGTAAATGTACTCAAAATAAAGTTAGTCATTTAATTTCTAAAATAGAAATAAATAAAGCTAATTGCTGTAAAAATTGTAGTTTAAGATTATATGCTAAAAATGATGATAAAATTACATTTGGTATAGGCAATATATATACTAATACTATTTTAATTTTACCTTCATATGATGTTAATTTAGGAGAAGAAAGTAATAGTATGTTATCTATTGTTAAAGATAATTATACAAAGATTATTGGAAGAAATATTTTTGAAGACTGTTATATAACTAGATATATAAAATGTTTTAATAAAACAGATTTTAATTTAAATGATGATGCTATAAAATATTGTATACATCATTTAATTTATGAAATAAATAGAATACGTCCTAGAAAAATTATTACTTTTGGAGATAAGTATGAAGAATATATACAAAATAATTATATTCCTATATTTAATGTTATTAACCCAGCAGTTATGTTTTATGATAATGAAAATCTTAAAAATAAATTTGTAGAGCAATTTAGAATTGCTATTTTATCATAAATTAATATGATTATAAGTGAAGCTTATGACGTAGAAGTATTAAAGAATTTTTTTAGTGTAACTTTTATTAATATTAATAGTTACTTAAATATATTTAAAGATGCTGTAGAAATAAATAGTAAAGGAAAATCTACTCCTATTCCTCTTGTGCAAAAATATACTGTAAAAGAAATTAAAGAATTATTGAATAAAGTAGATAAAGTAAAATTTTATATTACTGACAAAGACGATAGTCAATTATTATCTATGTTAGCATATATTAATAATATGAGAGCACATTATGAACTTATTAATGAAAAACAAGTACCTGTTAGAACAGATGTATTTGGGTATAATAGTAATAAGTACGATAAATTAATGATTGCTGGTCTTTGTATGTATGCTAATCAAGTTAATAATACTAAAGAATTAATTACTAAATTATATAATTTATCAAAACATATAATTGATTTGCAAGATAAACCAGAAGCTAGAAATGATTATACTATTTCATTACTAGAAAAATATAATTTACCTTTTAAAAATATTGATGTAATGACTATATTTGCATTAAATAAAGTAGGTAAAGGTAAAGATAAAAACGGTAATGATGTTTATTTTCCTAAAAGTTTAAAACAAACTTCTATTAATTTACAATGGTATGAATTATTAGAATATGAACTTCCTCCTATATCTGAAAAAGATAAACATTTTTATGAAAATGATTTTAATTTAAAAGGTATAGATTGTGATGGTCTTAACAGATTAGTTTCTAAATGGGATAGATATATTATTGATGAATGGATAGAACCAACTATGCATTATAATGAAAATGATGTATTTATTCTATGTGAAATGATTAGACTTTATATTGATGAAATTAGATTAAGATATAATATTTCTTCTGCATACGGAGTTGATATATTAAGTAGTTCTCGTAGTAATATTGCAGATGGACTTTTTTCTAAATTTTATTCTGAATTTAGTGGTCTTAGTCCTTCTCAATGGCAAGGTAGAAAAACTACTCGTACTGCAATGTCTTTTAAAAAAGTAATTTTTCCTTTTATCAAATTTAAAAATAAAGAATTACAAGAATTACTTGATGAAATGAAACAAGTAGTTGTGTATTCTATTGGTAAAAGTGCTTTAAAAGATGTAGCAAATAAATATCCTAATTTTAAGTATTTAAAAACTTCTACTAATAGTGCATGGTTTGAAATTAAAATAAATAATTTAGTATATTCTATTGCTACTGGTGGATTACATAGTCAGGATATACCTAGAGAATTAAAAAGTAAACTTATTAAAATTAATAATAATTTAGATGATACTATAAATGGAGAAATTAATTGGGATAATTTAACTGATGATAGTTATATATATGTACATTTTGATATTTCTTCATTTTATCCTAGTATTATGTCTGTTTATCATATAGCTCCAGATCATTTAAATGAAGGAGTTTTTACTAAACTTATTACTTGGTTAAAAGATACTCGTATTGCAGCTAAACATAGCAAAGAAGATTATATTGATGGAATTCCAAAAGATGTATTAGCTCAAGTATTAAAAATTGTTATTAATAGTATTTATGGAAAATTGGGTTTTGAAAAAGGTAATCTATGTGATAGACTTGCTGTACTTAAAGTTACTATTAATGGACAATTAATGATTATGATGTTATGCGAAGAATTAGAATTATCAAATATTGAAGTTATTAGTGCTAATACCGATGGTATTGTTATAAAATTATATAAAAAAGATAGAGATATATTTAATAATATAGTTGAAAATTGGAAGAATATTACTAAATTAGACGGAGATAGTGAATATTATAAATGTTATATTAATAGAGATATTAATAATTATGTAGTACAAGAATTTAATAATAAAATAACATATAAAGGCGCATTAAATCCTAAAATGTATTCAGTTGATTTACAAAAAGGATATGATATGCCTATTGTTGCAGAAGCTGTAGTAAATTATTTCTTATATAATAAACCTGTATTAGAAACATTATATGAATCTACTAATATTCTTGATTTTTGTAAAACTCAAAATGTTGGTAGGCAATTTCATGTTGAATTTTCTAAAGGACTGGAAAATATTATTTTACAAAGAAATGTTAGATTTTATGTTTCTAATGAAGGAGGAATAATTGAAAAAATTCATAATGATACTAAAACAAGGAATAATTTATGTGCTGGAAATAAAGTTACTGTATTAAATAGTTTAGATGATGTACGTATAGAATATAGAAATATTAATTATAATTATTACTATAAAGAAGCTATTAAAATTATTGATCCTATAAAATTAAGTATAACTCCTAAAAGAAAAGTAGATAAAAATAAAGGAATAAGTTCTGGAAAAGTTGCTATAAAAAAATATTCTGGAATGTATAATAGTTTATTTGATGACAATGAAAAATAAAGATATATTAATAAATAATATTTTAAAAGGTTTTCAAGATTTAAGAGGAAGAGCTAGTGTTTATTGTTTTACTAAAGATATAATTCCTGAATTAGTATATAATATTGTTAATAACTTTTTTAATAAGTATAGAAATGAAAATGTACTAATTGTTGTTGATAAATATGAAAATAAAAAAGCTATTGTAGATTATCTAAATAAACATAATATTAATAAATATAATAATTATAATATTAATTTTATAAGTGCTGATTATATTAAATTTAAATATCATTATTGCTATAAATTAATTATTACAGTAGCTCTTAACGAAGAATATATTACTATAGATCATTTATTTCATGGTACTAAATTTATGTTATCTATACTTACTGAAAATAAAATGAATAATGATTTTATTAAAAATTTACGTATGATATTACCAAATATCGAAGTAGATGATTATACTAAAAATATAAAATTTGATACTATTTATTCCCCTGTAGAGGAACATCGAATTAAAGTAGAATTATCTGAAGAAGATAAAAAATTATATGATAAATATTCTGAATATATTACTACATCTATTACTATATTTGGAGAATTAAATAATATTGAAAAGTGTAAACATGGAGATAGAGAATTAAATATTAGTTCTGCTGAATTTAGAAATAATATTGCTAAACAAAACGGTTGGAAAGAAGACCTTGATACTAATATAGAATTTTATAAGCAAATAGATGATATTTATAATCCAAACATACTATATGAAAGAGCTTGTAATTTTTATAATATAGCTAAACAAAGAAGAGATCTTGTTACTGATAATATTATTAAATTAGATTCTATAATAAATATTTGTAATGATAATAAAAATAAGAAAATTGTTATAGTTTCTAAAAAAGGAGAATTTGCCGCAAAGATTACTAAATATATTAATGAAAAATTAGGAAATATTTGTGGAGACTATCATGATTGTATTGAAGATGCTATTGCTGTAGATAATAATGGTATTCCTATTCTTGTTAAGAGTGGGTCAATGTTAGGCTCACATTAAACCTCTTTAATTGCTGGAAGTTCGTAAAGTTATTAATGCTACAACAGATGTTGAAAAACAATATGTGAATGCTGGAAAAATTAATAATATATGATAATCAGCAGCTAAGATTCTAAGTAGCGCTGTTAAGCGCAAAATGAATAAAGTTCATCGACTATCCGAAAGGAGTACTGGCATTATTGCTGGGAAAAGGGAGGATAATAAAACTTATATTATGAATAAATTTAATTTTCAAATTGCAATTAGAAAAGAATCTCTAAGAGAAAAATTATTTAGAGAAAGAGGATATAATTATAAAACTGATAAATATAAGATTTGTACTTATTTACATTATTATGCTGATGAAAAATATCCTTTTTATATTGGAAGTGGTACTATGCAAAGAGCTTTTAGTTTTCTAAAACACGATAGAACTTGTCATTGGATTGATAAAGTTAAAGATATTAGTAAACTAAATGTTATTATTTATAAATTTGATATTACTAAAAATGAAGCAAAACAATTAGAACAAGAACTTATTTCAAAGTATTCTGAATTTAATTGTCTATGTAATGTTAGAATAACTGATAAAAATCTTATTCAATATAAATTAGACAATAATATAGATAAAAGAAATTGGGCTTGTTTTGATTTAAAAGGTAATCATATTAAAACTTTTAATACTCTAAAAGAAGCTGCGGAAGAATATCTTACTTTTGCAAATACTATTAAACAATGTGCTAAAAATAATACAGTTTTTCGCGGTATTATTAAATGGGTAAAAATATAAGTTTTTATTATAAGATATAGTCATGTTAAACATGAAAGTGTTTATGTATTTTAAGCTAACAAAGGAAAGCCTAAAATTATCAAATCTCAGGCTCAATCGACGTCCAACGAAAGACGATTTAACAATAACGATATTAGTATATTATCTATAAAACAATCATCGAATGTAGAGCTAAAAATAGCTTGTGATATTGTTATATTCACCTCGTCGTTATGCGATAATATTATTGAATTTAAAACTCGATTTAATAATATTAAATTTAACAATCCTATTACTGAAACATATAGAATTTATTGCGACAATACGATTGAGAAAGAACAGTTTTCCAGAGAAAAATTGTCTAATGCGATTAAAATAATAGAAAATGAAGATAATTTAGTTTATGATGAAAATTCCGGCAATATTATTTTGTAGATTAAAAAACTATTATTATATTTGTAATGTAATCAAACAACAAAACTGCTCATTGACATTATGACAAACAATGTAGAACAAGAAAATCAAATTGAAAGTAAATCTCCTGTTCAATTTGATAAACCTAATGAAATTACTACTGTTGGTAATAATGAAATAGCAACCATTAATAGTCACACTATTAATTCTATTAATTTATTTGATAACCAGCAATTACTTGCTGCTGAAAATTTTCTTACTAGATTAATTAAAAGTGATAAGAGTGGAATTAAAAGTGTTAATGATGGATTAGCAATTTTAATGCGTGCTCAAGATTTAAATCTTCCTTTTAGTGGTTGTATAGAACATATTCATGTTATCAATGGTAAAACTGGAATTGATATTCATGTCATTAAAGCACTTTTGCTAAAGGCAGGTTGTGTTTGGAGATGTATTAAAGATTATCAACCTCTGTATGAATATACAGATGGCATAAATGCTTATGCTGAAGATAAATTACCAGATTATGCTGTAAAATGTAAGTCTAAAGAAGAAGCTGATAAATTAGCTGATTCAGATATTAATAAAGAACATATATATGTTTATCCTACAAGATATTATCAAGATTTAAATGGAAATATTTATAAAGATTATTTACTAAGTACAAAACAATTTGCAATAGCTATTAATAAACAACAAATTGCTTCTATTTCTCAAAGTGGTAGAATACCAGTATTAAGAATACCTAATCAGCCTATTGATTATATGACTGAATATGAATTTATTAGGTATCGAGAAATTTATGGTAAAATTGTTGAAACTAAAGCTACTGGCAGATTTAGTTATTCAGAAGCTCAAGCTGCTGATTTCTTTAGTAAAGATACTTATAATAAATATCCTAGAATAATGATTTCTCATAGAGCATTTACTTATGGTGCTAGGGAAATTGCTTCTGATATATTAATGGGTGTTATGGAAACTACTGAATTAAAACAAATTAATAATATAGATTTAACTGATGCTGATATAATTGAAATATAAACATCTATTAATATAAAAATATTATAATATTTAAATTTGAAGATGGATATTATAATATATAAAAATTAAAATAATCTTCAAAATACATATTTAAATAACAATTTTGTTAAACAATTTAAAAGTAAAAAAAGTTATGAAAACTGTAAATGGTAAAACAATGGGTTTTGGTTTTAGTGCTGTAAATGCTGGTCAACGTAATGTAAGTGTTGAACCTCAACTAATCGCCGTATCGACCGATGGTGGTTTCCGTTTGACTCCTCCTGTAACTAGAGCACTCGGTGTTGGAAGTGGTGAATATGTAATGTTTATTTCTAATATTGATGGTATTGAACAAGCTATTGCTGCTAAAGATCCTCAAATTGTTGAGTTTTGTCAAGAGCAAGGTCTTGAACTTGGTTCTCCTGAAGCATCTATTGCTATTCATCAAGAATTTGATATGTGGGCTATTGCTAAAGGTGTACAAGAATTTGATGCCAAAGGTAATGCTAAAACTACTCAAGAACGTCTTAGCAAGAAAGATAAACTTAAATTTGTTTCTCAACATTTTGAAGAGATGTTGGTTGCAGCTAATGAGCAAGCAGATGATGAAACTAAAGATGCTCTTAATCGAGATGGTATTACCAAAGAAGAGCAAATGGATCTTCTTACTGCTTTCGTAAAAGCTCGTGAACTTCCTAAGTATAAAGGTTCTAAGACTGCTAATCCTGCAGGTTATACCGGTGCTGGAACTTCTTTGACTTTTACTGATACTAATGTATGGAATCAACTTAAAGCTGATATGGAAGAACCTTCTAAACTTAACCGTGTATTTGATATTGACTTGGACGCTGTTCAAGATATTGAAATTAATAATGGTTATGAGATGGTAACTGTAAAAGCCTTTATTCTTGGTGCTCATGTAGATAAAGAGCCTTCTCGTATTGAAAAAGGTGATAAAGAATAATCATTGTTTGTTATAAAGTTTTAATTAATAGCCGAGAATGTAAATTTTATACTTATATTCTCGGCTATAATTTTTATCATTATTTATATCATTAAATATCTAATTTAAATTAATTTGTCATGACAGAAAATAATCAAAAAGTAGGTAGTGAAAATGTAAATAATAAAAAAGTAGTTAAACGTGGTCTTAGTACAGCAAGAGGTACAACAAGACTTAAGTTTACTCATGAACGTGCTCATATAAACGGTTTGTTTATTGGACATCTTGAAGATGTTGAACTTAGTATAATTACTATTGGTGAAGAAAAAACTGGTATGCCTTCATTTAATGGTTGTAAAATTCCTAAACTTACTCTTACATTTTGTTCTAATGAAGCTGATTCTAATAAAAGATGTTATGTACCTTTAATCTTTACCGCTCAAGAATCTAATGTTAATACTATTCCTGGTGGAAAAGAAGAATGGAAAGTAAATAGCATTTTTGATTGGCTTAAACATATTTTAAATGTTTATTATCTTCATGGAAGAGAATTGAGTGATGAAGAGTCTGTAGCATTGTCTTTGCCATTTGAAGATTTTGATGATCAAGGAGAATATGTTCCTGTAGATACTCAAGAAGTTATTGATGGGTGGAAATTGTTGTTTGAGAACTTTGTAAATATAATGAACAGAGGTAAAAATGATAGTCCTGTTTATTATACAAAAGATAATAAACCTATTTCTGCTTGGCTTAAACTTATTAGATTTATTAAAACTAAGAAAGGTTGGCAGCCGGTTAATAATGGCGATTTGGCTTTTCCTACATTTGTAGGTGAAGGTTGTATTGAAATATTTAAGCAAAATACTCCTCCGTCTATTAGAATTGACAGTATTAAAGAAACAATTCTTCCTATGAATATTGAAAAACCTAAAACTCCTAATATGCCTAATAATATAATGGGAGGAGCTCCTGTAATGGGAGGCGTTCCTATTATGAATGGAATGAACAATGGAGTTAATACTGCTGGAATTGCTTCTGAAGCAGCTGAAGATTTGCCGTTTTAATTAATTATTAATTTTTTATATTTTAGCCTGCTATATTAATTTATAGCAGGCTATTTTTTTAATCTGTTTATAGTGAGAAATATAAATTCTACTAAACTTACTAAACAAACTATTTTAGAAAAAATTAGTCAAGTTACTATTTTTAGTACATATTTAAATTTATCCGATACTATTGTTCAACATTGTATTGATACTGGTGAATTAATATGTTCTCCTATAAGAGAAGATATACACCCTACTTGTGGATTTAAATATGATAATAAAGGTAGATTAAAATTTAAAGATTTTAGTGGATATTTTTGGGGAGATTGTTTTGATATTGTTGCTCTTGTAATGAGTAGTATATATAATAAGCAATATAATGTTAAAGATAAAAATGATTTTATTAAAATATTAAGACATATAACATTTACTTTTAAAGATATATTTTATGGACAGGAAAAAGATATTAATTTAATAAATAGTATTAATTATGCTGTTAATAATATTAAAACACAAAAACCAAAAATAGAATTAGTAGTAAGAGATTGGAATGCTGATGATAAAACTTATTGGGATAATATAGGAGTTTCATTAAATTTTTTAAATATAAATTTTATTTATCCTGTTGAACAATATTACATAAATAGAAATGTAAATCCTGAACCAAAATATTATTATAATACTAATGATCCTTGTTATGGATATTTATTAGGACAAGATAGAAATGGTATATATAATATTAAATTATATTTTCCTAAACGAGATAAAGGTCATACTAAATTTATAACTAATTGTAATCATTTAGAAGGTATATATAATTTAGATAAAAATAATTATGATATAATAGTTATTACTAAATCTACAAAAGATAGAGTAAGCATTGGAGCGGCATTGCTTAAAATGTCTCTCCTCTACAGGGGATTGATTAATAAACAAATAGGAGTTATTAATATCCCTCATGAAACTTATAAATTACGACAAAATGAATATGATTGGCTATATAGTAAATTAAATAATAATGGATATATTATATCTTTAATGGATAATGATGCCGTTGGTATTAATGAATCTATATGGCTTAAAAATAATTTTAATATTATTCCTTTTTTAATACCTTTTAGATATAAATCTAAAGATTTTTCTGAATTAGTACAAAATATTAATTTTCAAGAAATAAAAACATTAATTATAAAAGTTATTAATTATTTAGATTATTATGATAGAAAAAGAGATAAATCTTCTGGGAATTTTCAATATGACTCGTCTATGCCTTACTGAATCTATTAAAAATAAAAAAATAGTTATAATGGAGGCTACTACTGAAGAAGAAGAACAAAGAATAGATAAGTCAAAAGATTATTACGGAAGTATAAGATATAATAAAAATAATTTAGTTATAGATAGTAAGGATATATATCTCTATGGAGAAGTAAATTTAAATGATGAAAATGACATTAATTTTATAAAAAGATTTTATTTAATTAATCCAGAAACTAGTTTTATATATTCAAATTTTGATTATGATAGAGGAGTATATACTACTGTAAATTTAAAACCTAGATGGTGTACAACATTTGATCCTATTAAATGGTTTAAATATAATTATTGTCTAATTGGAAAACCTAATAGAATTATTATTTATCGAATTGATAAAAATAAACTTAAAAATATTATATGCCAATAGATATATATAATTATTTATTAGAGATATTAATCGATGATAATATTGTATTTGCTTATGCTGATAAAGACTTAAACAATATTAAAAATATTTATAAGAATAAAAGAGATAGATTAATTAATTATCCAAACCCACAAGCTCATATTATTATATATATTTATGATTATAATAAAAATACTTATATAGAATATTATGATAATAGAAATGAAAATAGTTAATCCTATAACTTATAATGAGGATACTATTAAATTAAAATTAGAATATCCAATAATAGAATATTATAATTGGAAAAGATTAACTGATTATAAAAATGATGAAGATATATGTAAAATATTAGATAATAAGTTACAAGATTTAAATTGTACTAAAAAATATAATGGAAAATTAATTAGAACTATAAATGATGGCATATATTCTATAATATTAAATGAATATTTTTATTATTTAGTTAAATTTACTAATCAATTTATATATAATGAATACTTTGATAAATTAATTAATAATCATATTAATAATATTATTTTTAGTATTAAAGAATCTATTAATAATGATGATACTAAAGTTAAATATAAAAAGAATAATATGATAAAAATTCCTAATAAATTTATTAAATATACATCTAGAGATTTATTTACTCAAGAAGATACTTATATTTATGAAAATCCTAAAACTGGAGAAAAAATATTTAGTGATAATCCTAATTTACTTGATGAATTAAATAATAAATCAAAAAAGAAAAAAGATAAATCAAATGTTGTTTCAATAAATAATTTATTTTTTGATTTTAAAAAGAAATAATATGATAAATTTTAATTATATAAAAGCGTTATATAGAAGAAATAATTATAACGAACCTTGTTTTTGGTTAGCTTATCCTCTTGATAGTGGTACTATACGTATAGAACATGGAATTGTAAATAAAAATCTTATTGGTTTTAATATTATAACTGATAGAAATATAAATGATGAAATAAATTCTAGATATTTAGCTAAACGCAAAGCTGGATATAAATTATTAAGTGAGTTAAAAGATAATGTTCAACTCCCTGTAGAGGGAGAATTATTGAATTATCTTAATACTTATTTGCCTATATATAGAACTACTATTGATGAATCATTGCTTCCAATGAAAGCTAAAGTATATGATAATACTAATAATAAATTATTTAAAAAAACAGATTATTATTTAGGACAATGGAAAATAAATGGTCTTAGATGTTTTATTACTGCTAAATATAATACTGGAAATATGTTTAAACCTATTAAACTTTGTTTTCAAAGTTGTGAAGGTACATATTGGAATAGTCTAGAAAATTTAGAAGATTATTTATTAAATACTATTAATAAAGATTTATTAAATTATATGCTAGAAGAGCATTATGCTTTAGATGGAGAAATATATTTACCTGGTCATACTGTTAATGAAATTAATCATTTTGTTAAAGATCCTTATTGTAAAGAAAATAAATTATTACAATTTTGGTGTTATGATTTAGCTATTGAAAATACTATTCAAAGAACAAGAAATGATATACTTTTAAATAGTTTATATAATTATCTAATAGATTTTAATGATAAATATGATCATTTAAATAATAAAGATAGATTAATAGTTTTGCCATCTTATTGTATAAATAATGGATATGAAGCTACTAAATATAGAAATAATTTTATTAATTTAGGTTTTGAAGGTTTAATCTTGAGAAATCCTGATGCTGAATATCAATATGGAAAACGTAATTTATCTATGATTAAATATAAAAAATCTACTGATGGAAAATTTACTATTATAGATATATATCCAGAAGGAATAAAGCGTTCTAATATACCATTATTTTTATGTAAAAATGATATTAATGATTCTACATTTGAATGTCATGTTGGAGGATCTCATGCTTATCAAGAATCTATATTACAAAATAAACAAAATTATATTGGAAAACAAATGTATGTTGAATATGGAGAAAGAAGTGGTGTAAATCAATTACCTTTTCATATAAAAACTACATATATTATTAATTAATATGCCTATATTTAAATATGAAGTTTTAAATCCTGTTATTAATAATAAAAAACCTTTTTATGATTTTAAAAGAAAATTATTATTTTTTCCAGTAAAAGGAGTATCATATAGATATTATGTAGAAGTTGCTAGAAATAATAATAAAACTGGAAATAGAGAATATTTTATTCTTTTAAGTCATAATAAATTTGATGAAAATTGTAGAATATGTCATATTGATATTTATGGTAGATGTCAAATTAGAATACAAGGAGAATTAAAAGAATATATTATAAGAGAATCTTCTTATAGAGGAAATATTAATATCGAATATGTCGAAAGTACTGAAGATTATGATGTATTTATTGTTGAGTAGTATGTTATTGTGTATGGAATTTATTATAGTCATTCCATACACAATACTTTGTACTATGTTCAAATTATTCAAAAATCGCTCTAAATAGCTATTTTTAGCTTTATATTAAATTCAATACTGTTAAGTGATTAATTATATATCTTAAATTTTAATAGCTAAAAATAGCTTATAAAAAATCGAAAATAATTAATATTTTTCAGAAAAAAATTATATATTTGTAGTGTAATTTAATTATATAAATATATGGATATAAATCAAATTTATCGTGATATTGAATCTATACAAGATGATGTAGATAAATGTATTAAATATAATGCAATTATTAATCATCTAGAAGCAGTAAAAAGAAGTATAGGTTTTGAAAGTACTAATATACAATGGATTAATGATATAAATAATATTGTTAAAGAAGAAACTATTAATCAAATAGATTTAATAATAGAGAATTGTAGAAAATTTATAAAATTATTAGTAAATAAAAAATAATATATTATGAAAAATTATATAATTGGTATTGCAGGACAAAAAAATTCTGGTAAAGATACTTTAGCTAGTATGATTAATTATATATTTTCTGCTGGAATTACTAGAGCTAATTATTCTGATTGGATTACTAAACGTATAACTTATGACAATAAATACCAAAATAGAATAGTACATTTTGCCGATTCTTGTAAAGATGCTTTATCTATTATATTTAGTATTCCTAGAGTATTATTTGATGATAGAAAATATAAAGACGATTTATGGTATTGTTTTACTAGTGGAAACTTTGTAGAAGATAATATTATAAATAGAGTTAACGATACTCATATTAATATAACTATTGATATGTTAAAAAATAATAGTTTATCTGATATTATAAAAAATAATATAGGTAAATTTATATATATAAAAATTCGTACTCTTATGCAATATTTTGGTACAAATATATGTCGTAATTATATTTGTGATTATATTTGGATTAGATCTACTATAAATAAAGCTGTAGATATTGCATGTATTAAAAGAATATGTATTATACCAGATGTTAGATTTGAAAATGAATGTAATGCAATAAGAAATAATGTTAATGATTTATATGGTTGTGTAATTAAAATAATTAGAAATAAAGAAGAAAATATTACTCATTCTAGCGAAAATATAAATTTTTCTACAGAATTTACAATTTATAATAATGAATCTCTAATGTCTTTATTTTATAAAGCATTAAATATAGTTGAATCAATAAAAAAGAATAAATAATGAAAATAATTGAGCCGTTTGTTGAATTTATTCCTCAAAAAGATGCTAAACATCATGTAGCAACTTGTGCTAGAATATGTTATGGAAAAGAAACTGGAAAAGATGATGTTACTATTAATACTCTTATTAATAAACATCATTTTAGTATGTTTAGGCATGAAAGTGTATATGCTATTGGTAAATATAATAATGTTTTAAGAGAAATATTATTTGAATTTAATAAATGTCATTATATAGATTATGTAATTACTGAAAAATCAGATAATGGAAAAATATATATTTCTACTAATGGTAATTTTATTATTGATTTAAATCATTTATCTGAATGGAACTTTAAATATAAAGTTTTATTAAAATATATAGATAATAATAAAGTAGAACCTGAAGAATTTATAAATACTGAAATAGGATTTAATTTAGCAAGATATACTTTTAAAGTTACTACTCAAATAAGTACTTCTAGAGAATTTAATAGAGTAAGTCCTAATAATATTGCAGAAAGAAGTACAAGATATGTTTATGAAGATGGAAGTATTTGTAGACCACATTGGTTAAAAGGTTATTTTATTTATAAAGATACTAATAGAAAATATATTATATATAAAGATAATAAATTAGATGAAGATGTTAATCATAAAGTATATAGATTTATAAAATCTTGTGATAATAGTTTTGAAAATTATAAATATCTTGTAGAAGCTGGATTGCATAGACAAGATGCTAGAGGAGTTCTTCCATTAGATACAGCTACTATTTGTATTTATACTTATTCTATTAAAGAATGGAGACATATTCTTGATTTAAGATATTATGGAACTACTGGAGAACCTCAACCTAATGCCAAAATTATTGCGAGTATGATTAGAAATGAATTAATATATTTAGGATATGACTTTAGATGAATTTAGAAAACACCCTGCTTATAATTATTATATAACTACATTAGTATATAATAATTTATATGGTGATTTAATAAATGACTTTGGTTGTGATTGTATTTTTTATATAGAAACTGAAGAAGAGTATATATTAGAAATTATTAATGTTAATAATCTAGCTGATGAAGTTGAAGAAAGAATACAATTTTATCTTTCTTTAGAAAATTATGAAGATTTATATTATGTTAGAAAAAATAATGAATTTTATTTTTATCTTAAAACATATAGTGATGATTGATAAAGAATTTCATTATAGTAATTATGATGGAGAACATTATTTTACAAATAATATTAAAGAAAATGAAAAATTTTATTATACTACTTATCTTATAAATGATAAAAATAGAAAAGAAATAAAATTAAAATTGACAAAAGGAAAAAATAAATATAAAAGTTGTAATGAATGTCCTTTAGTTAGATATTATTGTGGTGGAATAGATTGTTGTTGTATAATTAATAAAATAATGTAGTTCTATGTATATTTATATTTTAGATTTTTGTCAGAATAGTATTTATGAAATTAAATGTGATAATGCAAATGAAGATATTGAAATAGAAGAAATTTTTAAACAATATGGACTTAATATTGATAACTGTAATTATATGATTTCTGAAGTTAAGTTAGAAATAGAACAAATAGAAAAAGTATAAAAATAATAAATTTAAAATTATAAAGATATGAGAAAGAAATTATTAATTTGTGATTGTGGAAAAAGTGACCATCAAATTATTGTAAGTGCATATATAGAAAATAATAATGAGCCTTGGGTTCTTTGTGAAATTCATTTATCTAGTCAGAGAAATATATTTAAAAGAATTTTATATGCTATTAAATATATTTTTGGATATAAAAATAGTACAGGTTGTTTTGAAGAATTTGTATTATCTAAAAAACATGTAAATGATTTAAAAGCTATTATTAAATATTTAAATAAATAAATTATGGCAAGTTTATATAGTATTTCGGAAGATATTCTTCGTATTTTTGATGAAGTTGAAAATGCGGAAGGAGAAATCACAGATGAACAATATGATAAGCTATGTATAAAACAAGAAGAACTTAATACAAAATTAGAATCTTATGTGAAAGCTGTTAAAGAATTTCAAGCAGATGCTGAATTTTGTAAAAAAGAAAAACAATCTATTAATATAAAGCAAAATGTATATAAAAACCGTGTTGAACGATTGAAAAAAGCGATGCTTAATGCGGTAATGCAATTTGGTAATGATGGTAAAAATAATAAATATATTGAGTTACCAACTGTAAGAATATTTACTAAAACTAGTAAATTAATTCAAAAAGATGAAAATAGAATTAGTATATTTATAAGAGAATTTACTCGTTATATCAATGAATTAGTTTCTCAAGGAATATTATATACTGGAGAAGATGTTGATTTACAAGGAATATTAAATTGTATAAATGCTAATTGTATAGCTGAAAATGGAGATTCTTTTGTTCCTTTTACTATTTCAGATTTAACATCTATGAAATTAGCTATAACTACTACTAGTACAGTATATGATTTATTTAAAGAACACCCACATGCACTTGTTAGTATAGCTGATCTTTTTGATACAAATGTAGAAGAAGTTACATCAAATAGTGATTTAGATAAAAGTATTCAATCTTGTATTAATAATAATATACCTCTTCCTACTATTGCAAGTGTTGAATATAATAATTCAATTCAATTTAGATAATATATGGATATAGAATTTTTTAATATAACAGATAAAGATAAATCTTTAGCAATATTATTAAAAACAGAAGCAAATATAGTTTTACAAAAATATATTAATGATAAAAAAAGATTTATAGCAAATAAAATTAAATTTGAATATGTTTTAAAAGTTATTGAAACTATTAATTCTATAGATCCTAATGAAGAAATTATTAATTTTATATTAAATACTTTAAATACTCTATGGAATATTGGAATATTATCTCCTCTTACACTTAATGAAGATGAATTTATTTCTGAAAAGAGTAGATATGGTAGAGATAATAAAAGATATTCTTATATATATTTAAATGATTTTAATGAAATATGTAATAGAAATGCTTTTAATGTAATTGTTAAGAAACAATATGATCATCAAGCTAATAGTGAAATTATTTGTCCTTATACAGTTATAAAAGGAAATACTAGAATATACATTAATAAAGGTGGTTTCCTTACAGGGGATTATATAGAGTCTTGTAAAATAAGACAAGATATAATTGATAGACATTGTTTTACTATTCAAAGTGTTGTTAATATTCCTTGTTCATATATAATTGATGAAGAAGAATTGATTTTAACTGTTGATCATAGAGAACCTAAATTAAAAGCTCTTAAGGAATTTTATGATGTTCCTATTAAATTCGATCAAACTATAAAAGATAGAAAATACGATATTAGAAATTATAAAAAACTTAATAAACAATGAGTAAATATTTAGTTAAAGGTGCTCCTTTTAGATATAAAGGTGCAGTAAATGTAGAAGATTGTGTTACATCTGAAGAAGTTATTCAACGGTCTGGTTTAAACTGGACTGTTGAAAAATGTAATATATATGCAGAAATGACTGCTATTGAAAATAATACTGTAAAAAATAAAGATTCTTTTAATTTAGGATTTAGAGATTATGCTCCAATTGATAATGTTTTTGGTATATATAGAACTGATTATAATATTCCTCTTGGTATAGTTAAAGGTAGATATACGCCTGTACAAAATATTGATGCTTTTAAATTTTTTGATAAAGCTATTGGAAAAGATAAAGCTATTTGGCAAACAGCTGGATATTTTGGAAATGGAGAAAGAATATTTGTTAGTGCTAAATTACCTAAAAATATATTAGTGCATGGAGATCCTGTTGAAAATTATTTAGTATTTACTACTTCTCATGATGGAACTAGTGGTGTTAGAATATTATTTACACCTATTAGAGTTATTTGTCAAAATACTTTAAATGCTGCTATTAAAAGTAGTACAAATTATGTATCATTTAGACATACTCAATCAGTTCATAAAAATATTAGTATTGCAGATGAAATTTTAGGAATATGTAATTATCAAATTGATAATTTGAATATTATTTATAATGAGTTATATAAAGATAAATGTACTGATAAAGAAGCCCAAAGTATATTTGCTGATATTATATTAAGTGAAGAAGAAAAGAATAATATTAAAAATACAGGACATACTATTGAACAAATTATTTCTAGAAATTGGATAGCTATCGAAGATTCTAAAATTAGTATGAAAAAAGTTAATGTTCTTTCTGAAATGAATAATTATTATTTTGACGGTATAGGTCAAAAAGAATATGTTGGCACTAAATGGGGAGTATATAATGCTGTGTCTGGATATTATTCTAATGTTGATAATGTTGAAGGAATTAAAAGAATGGACACTTTATTGTTTGGAAGTAAATCTAAAAAGATAGAAACTGCTGGTAAATTATTAACAATATGAAAATAATTTATAATAATATTATTCCTTTTAAAGGATTTTCGTGTATTAATATATGTGGAATATTATTTGTTAGAAAAAATATAATTGTTACTGATATATTATTAAATCATGAAAATATTCATACTGCTCAAATGAAAGAATTATGGTATATATTATTTTATATTATTTATTTATTTGAATGGATTATTAAACTTATATATTATAGAAATTTTAAATTAGCATATAGAGCAATTAGTTTTGAAAGAGAAGCATACCTATTTGAAAAAGACTATTACTATTTAAAATTTTATAGACTTAAATTTGCTAGTTTTAAATATTTATTTTTAAAATAATATTATAAATAATTTTTTTATTATGTTTATACAACCTTGTTTTATAAGAAAAAATACAAAAGAATTAAAAGATAGATTAGAAAAATTAGGATATAAAATTTGTAAATGTTGTGAACTTGAAGATGCTATTTGGTTAAATAATTATACACCAACAAGTTCGATACATGGTACAGGTTATAGTAATGAAGAAATTGGTATTTCTGCAAAAGAATCGTTAAATTTATTTTTAGAAGAAAATAGTAATTATATTGATTGTGGTACTAATGAGGACTTATTTCTTGCTATAGCTGCATTAAGAGATGATACTGATAAAAATCAATATTTTAAACATAATAGTAAAAATCATTTTTATAAATGTGATATGGATAGTTTTAAAGATTATTTTGATGATTGTAATAAAGAATTAAATGACCATATTGAAGATTATCATAAAGCAACTGTTGATGAACTAAAAGAATTATTAAATAATAAGAAAATCTATTGTAGTAAATGTGGAGGAACTAATATATTAAAAGAAGCATGGGTTGATGCTAATACTTTAATATATGTTAATGATACATATAGTGATAGATATTATTGCGAAGATTGTATGGAAGAAGTTAATGTAATAATAAAATAAATTATGTTTTATAAAGAAGATTATATTAGTCTTGATACAGCTAAATTATTAAAAGAAAAAGGATTTGATGAATATTGTAAATCTTTTTATAAAGAAAAAGAATGTACTAATAAAGAGACTTTTTATCCAAAAGTTACATTATATGAGGTTCAAAAATGGATTCAAAAAAAATATCAATGTCATATTCAAATAATTGCTGAATTTTATACTAATGGAATAAATTATCTTTTTCAAGTTCTATTTTATGATGAAAATGATTATGATTGTATATCTGATAAATCATCAGGATTATATGGAGATAATGGAGAATATAAAACTTATGAAGAATGTTTAGATGCTGCTATTAGAGAAGCACTTAAACGTATATAAATTTAATAATCATTTAATTAAACAAATTATGAGTAAAATTTTAGATGTAGTTGCAGAAGCTATTGCTTCTGCTTCTATAAAAGAAATGTCGTTAGAAGAAGTAAGAGAAATTCTTAAACCTATTGATGAATGTCAAGTTAAAATTTATCGAGAAAGTGAAGATGTAAAACTTCCTACTTATGCTAAACAAGGAGATGCTTGCATGGACGTTTATGTTCATAGTATTGAGCATAAAAGTGATTGCCGTACAGTTTATCATACAGGTCTTCATTTTAAACTTCCTGAAGATTATGAAATGGAGATTCGTCCTAGAAGTTCTAATACTAAAACCACAGCTGTAATGCAAAATGCTCCTGGTACTTTAGATGAAGGATATACTGGAGAACTTTTAATTGTTCATAGGGATTTATATACACCAGATTCTATGATTAAAAGTTATGAAGTTGGTGATAGAGTTGCTCAAATTATTATTCGAAGAAGAGAAAAAATTATTTGGAAAGAAGTTAATTCTATTGAAGAATTAGGAGAAACTGAACGTGGAGCTGGAGGATTTGGTAGTACTGGAAAATAGAATATATTAGAAAAATTATGACTATTGAAGAATTTTATGATATGGACAATGTTACGGTATATGAATATGATAAAAGTGATATTATAGAATATGATGTTATAATTCAAATTAAATAATATTTAATTTTATCATAATTTATCACATTAAATTCCCTGTAGAGGAGAAACAATTTATTTATTAACCTTTTAAATTATTTTTGTTATGAATATAGTTTTAATTATTTTATGTGTAATTATAATAGTTTTAATTGCACTATTAATTAAATTTGTTTTGGAATATACTAAAGTTATTCAAGAACAAATTACCGCTTATAAAAAACAACTTGATTCTAATACCGAATTAATATCTAAAGATATTGTTGATGTTTATAATTTAATTTCTGATAAAAAATTATCTTTAAATAACAAATTAATAGATATATTTAATAAATTAGATAAAACTGATAATAATGTTACTGATATTCTTAAAATATCTGATAATGTTGAAAATAAACTTTATAATATTACTAATGATATTAAAACTGTTAATGATAAAATAGATAAACTTAAAACTAAGAAACAAGCTAAAAATAGCTCATCTAATAAATCAACGATAAATAAATCGAGTAAACAATAATTCGTTAAATATAAGCTAATAACAGCTTAAATAATTCGTATTTTGAAGATTATAATTATTGTTTATAAATAAATATGGCTCACGATTAAGAATAAAATCTTTTTCGTGAGCCATTTTTTTATTTCATTAATCTACTGTTTAATCAGGATTAATTTCATCAGCAATAGTTTTAGTAATTTTCATATTAAGAGATTTCTCGTTAATTCTATAATAACTATTATTTTCTGTCATACTAGATAATCTATCAATAACTCTATAAAGAGGAATATTTCGTTTAAGTAATACCCAACCTTTATTTTCTCCAGCATAAAGACCTGTTTTATAAGTAGGATCAAAATCTTCATCTAATAACCATTGAGCTAGAAAAGTTATTCCTTTAAATAAATCTTCAGGTCCATTAGTAGCAGCAATAGGACTAGACCATAATGTAGAACCTTCACTTATAAGACCCCAAGGAGTATATATTTGAGATTCTAAAAGAAGTCTATCTGAAAGATAAATAGCAGTAGCTATTAATTCACTTTCTTTTTCATCATCATCATCTGTCATAGCATATATTGCAATACCCATTAACATAGCACTAACAACTCCGTATAAGTCTCCTAATGCTCTTTTACAAGCATTACGTTCCCATTGAGGCATTAAATTCCAATTAGTTCTTATATTAATAATAACATCTAAAGCTGATTTAATAGTTTCTTGTACAGATACTATAGCTTTACTTTCTCCAGAATCAACTCGTTTATCAATTCTATCTTTAATCCCAACAAATTCTCTTCCAAGTAATCTAACAATAGCTGCATAAGAACCAATTTCTACAGTATTAGTTTGCTCATTATAATATCCTTTCCAACGAAATCTTTTCATTATACCAGGATATAAATGTTTATGATATTGCATCACAAGACCACCCCACCAACTAAATTCTATACGAGCAGCTCCAATTTTATCATAAACTCCATGAATTTTCTTATTAAGAGCAATAGTTGTATTTCTTAATTCTATTAACATTTCTTCAGTTAGTTCACTATTATCAGCAATTTTAATATTACCATCTTTAGTAAGTTCTAATTGATTAATAGCTATAGGTTTCTTATTCCATTTTTCTTTTGCTTTTTTAATTGCTTCATTTCTCTTAGTAATATATTCTTGTATTTGTTGTTTACTACAATGAGCTCTAAGAAATTCTTCAACAATATTGCGTTTAAAAGTATCATATTTATATTCTTCTTGTTTATCAGTTTTAATTTGTCGTTTTAATTCTCTTAAATCATCTAATAATAATTCATCATCTTTTATAATAGAAACAAGAGTATCATATTCAAGTTTCCAAATATAATTTTGGAATGTTCCACATCTTTTAGTTCCATCAACATCATCAAATATACGACTAGTTTTTAATACAGCAAATAAAACTGAATTTTGCATGAAATGTTCACCACCAGATTGCAAACTATATAAAGCATTTCTAACTCTTCTAGTATATTCTCCAGCAGTTTCACCATCTATTCTTTCTGTCATTGCAGTAAAATCTACTACATTAAAATATTTAGTAAGAGCTACAGCAAAATTGTTACTTTTTTCTTTATAAGCATCTGTTATCATAGATATTGAATTAGTTAAATACATATTAACTGCATCTAATAAATCTTTTTTATTAAAATTATCTCCAGCAAATGCTTCTCCCATAATATTAACAAAACCAGTTCCTACGTTAGCAATACCTCCAGTAACATTAAATATCATATATTTTGCAGATGTAATATTTCTAGCTAAATCAGCGTATTTATTTAATTTATTCTTTTCTTTAAATTGATCAAAAATAATACGACGAGTAAATGCTTCTACAGATTCTAAACTTCTATTTTGTTTAGTTGTGATAAATCTTTCATTAGTATCTGTACTTCCTTTTCTATCATTTATTAATCTTCCAGTTAATTTACTTACTTTATAGGCTTCATTATTTCTTAAATCTTCTTGTAATAAGTAAAGCCAATTTTTAGCTTTATTTTTAGCATTATTTATAACTTGTTGTTGAATAGCTTCTGCAAATATAGTTCTATAATCAGAACTCATTAAAGCATTATCTATCTCAAGATTTTTACGTCTAATTTCATCATTACGCTCTTTAACATCTTTAAGATATTTTTGATATTCTTCTACAGTTTCATCTTCTCCTTTACTTCTTATTGGTTCTAATTTTTGATAACCTTTTCCTTTTAATAAATGAAGCATATCATTTTCAACTAATTCATCATTAGTATAATCAATTTTATCTCCCCATTTATCATCAGAATCATTTCTATATTCTAATCCAACAGAGCCTAATGCTTGTTTAATAAACCATTTAGTATCAGTTTCAATTTTACGTTTTCTAGGAATAAAACCTTGATCTATAAATGAATTATTAGGATTATATTTTGAAAAGAAATTCATTGTTTCTTGAAGCAATTCTCTAACTTGTTTTTCTTTTTCACTTAATTTAGTAAAATTATTATATTCTCCAGTAGACATGTTATAATTTGTTCCATATTGCCTATAATTAGGATTAACATATTCAGCTTTTACATCTTTTTCTTGATTTTCATTAGTTGGCACATAACTATAAGTTTCTTTTAAAGTTCCATTAGGATTAACTTTCATAGTTGTCCAAATACGAAGAGGTTCCCATTTATGCTTATATGGATTATAAACATGATTTAATTTAAACCATTCATTAAAAGTTCCATTTTCAGTAGCTTTATGTAAAGCATCATAATAATATTCTGTAGGAACAAAATCTAAATTTTCTTCTATAAGTTTTCTAGCTTCTGTTTTTTCTAAATTAATATAAGTATCATCTTTTGGCACAATATATCCATAAATATCACTATTAGGAATATAATTACCTTTTTCATCAAGTTGAATTTCTCCAGATGCATCTATTTGTACAAATATATCTATGAAAGTATCAAAATTTTTAGTACCTTTAAGATTAGTTAAAGCCCAAACATATTCTTCATTAAATGCTGCATCGTTATTTTTAAATTCAACATTATTTTTAAATTTTTCTCTAAGTTCTTTAGATTTTCTTTTACCTTTAATAGATTTTAAAGCTCTATAAGATTCTGCTAGTTCTTCTCTTTCTTTTTCTGTTAATTTACTAAATATATCTTTAGCATGAATTCTTCCATCATCTCCAATACATTTACTAAGTAATTCATTAATTTTACCAATAATTTTTAATCTTCTACGATTAATTCCTTCTTCATTTTCACTAGGATCTCTAAGCATTCTATAGAAACTATCTTCTAATATAGGCAATCCAGAAGGAATATCTTTAATTAATATTGCTTCTCCAGCATTACTATCATAACTAAAATCATATTTATGTTTAGTAAGATTTCGTATAGTTTCTAAATCTTTATCGCTAAGTTTACGAGGATCAATATTTCCAAAATCATCATAAGCCATAGCTTTATCAATAATATTTCTTATTTTTTTACTTTTAACATTATCTTTATCTTTTAAAAGATCAAATGCTTTTTCTATGGCTTTATTAGCAGTTTCATCTAATATATAATAAGAATTATCTTTAACCCATTCATATGCTTCTCTATATGATTCATCTTTTAATCTTTCATCTAAAGGCATATTAGGATTATTTTTTTCAAATCTATTTATAATTTTAAGATTATTTTCTAATGCTTCTTTAAATCCATATGCTTCAGTCCAATCAAAATATTCTTTATCTAGTTTACGTTTTTCTTCTATAAAAGTTCTTAATTGATTAGCTCTAAATATTTCTTCTTGACTTTTTAATGTTGAAGTATCTCTATATTCAGAAATTAATTGATTTATTTTCTTATTTATTTCTTTTCTTCTATCTCTTTCTTCTTTAGTAAGAATACCAGTAGGTCTATTATCATTATATAATTCATGAATAAGTTTCATATATTCAACATATTCATTAGGAGCATTATTAATAACAATTCTTATAAGTTCATTCTTTCTTTTATAGTAATCACTTATAACAATTTGTTCAGTATTTTTTGCATACCATTCATCACGTTTAAGTTTAGCTTTTATATATTCTATACTATCTTCTCCATAAGTGTCTCTAGCTTCTTTAACAGTATTTATTAAATTATCTCTATCTATTATATATTTATCGCTATAAGATCTAATTAATCTTCCTTTGCTATCAATAATATTTTTCCAATCAAAATCTCCTATTGCATTTAATATAGCATCTAACTTATCAAGAAATTGTTGTTTTCTTTTTGGTGCATCTATCATCATAGCTCGAGTCATAATATTATTAACTATTTTAACAATAACTTGAATTTGTTTATTGCTAATCATGGCGGTATCTCCAATCCAAGATTCCCACCAACCAGAATCACCAAAAGTATCATTTAAATTAACAATTCCTATACGAATATTAGGATTAGTAGAATATTCATTAGCTATATAATTATTAAACATTTTTTTAAATCCTTGTTTAACAATTTCATTATTTCTAATTTTATTAATACTATTTCTAATTCGTTTAATATAATTTGTAGTATCACTATCTATACCTTCAAAAGGTAAACTCATAATTTCTCCAAAAGCATTTCCAAAAGTAATAGAATCTAATAATATTTTAATAATAGGTTCAACTTCTTCTTTATGTTCTCTTAATATATTATATAATTTATCGTCTCCTAAACTATATTCTTCGTCATCTATTTTATAATGTTTAATCGCATTATCTAATATATTACTATTAAGTTCCATATATTGTGCCATAATAGAATATATACTTTTACGATTATTAATAAGATCTTTAGAATTATGTTCGTTTATTTGTTTCATATTAATAATACGTATTGCTCTAATAGCATTAGGATCGCCTTGTCTTTCAGCTCTTTTTAAATAAGTTATCATGCTATTTGCAATTCTATCAACACCATCAAGATTTTCATTTTGTTTTACATAAAAATCAGTAATATCAGAAGTAATAGCAGCCATATCTGGAGCAATTTCAGAATTTCTTTCTTCAGTTTGTTGTTCAACTTGCTCTCTAACATTTTCATTTGTTAATATTTCAACTTTATAATAAGTAGAAAATGCAGCATAACCTTCAAAAGCATTTTTATAAGCATCTCTATATTCAATAGGTATTTCTGTTATATCTAATTCATTTCTACTATTAATAGAAGCTGCAAAATTTTTAGGTTGTTTTACTTTAGTAATACTAACAGTAATTATATCATCTCCTATTGGAATATTTTGAATAACACTAACTCCTTTAGGTATTTGACTATTTATAAATTTAGAATTAGAACGAACAACAATATATGCACCTCTCTCCTCTACAGGGGATTTAATATAATCATTTATATGACTTATAAATTTATTTACTTCATCTTTTTCAACATTTTTTCCATTATTTAATATTCTTCTAAATTCATCTTTATTTTCAAGTATTTCTCTTATACGAGAAAATTTAAATTTAGGTATAATATGTTCTTGATAATCATTTTCTATTTCTTGAATTCCAGAACCATCTTTTAATATTTCTTTAGCTGTAGTATTTAAATCTATAGCAGCATTAATTAAATTATTATAAAATTCAATATTTGGATATTGATTATTAGTAGGATTAACACTAAAATCTCCAGTTTCATTTCTTTCTAATAAGTTTAAAGGAATAAGATATATTCCGTTATTAGTTTTTCTAATTTTATATAAAACTGTTTTACGTTTATTTTTTCCAATAGTTTTATTAATTCTAATATATTCTTGAGAACTATTAGGATCACTAACGTTTATTTCAGTTAATAAATCTTTTGCTCTTTCTTCAAAAGGAATAAATACTAAACTTTTACCTTGACTATAAGTGTCAAATTTATATGCTAAATTAGATATTCCATATTTAGTTTCTGATTTACCTAATCTAATTGTTTTAACATATTCACTATGACTACGAATAAATTTATCAATAAATGAAGTAGTAGCATTATCTATAGGATTATTATAAAATTGAAAAAGTTCTCTAATTACAGGTATAATATTCATACCCATATCTTCAATATTTTTATACATTGCATTGTTAGTAATAATTTTACTAAGTGCTCCTTTTTTAAATTTAAAGCCTTCAACTGCAAATGCATATTTAATTAAATCAACAGTAGCTAATCTAATAATAGGACTAGTATTAAAGAAACTAGCATTAAAAGCTCTATATACTTCTTCTATATTATCAATACTATCATTAAATCTAATACTATCTTGTGAATATCCTTTATTTTTATATTCATATTGATTATCTATATTAACATTTAAATATTCAAATATTCCTTTTTCATCAGTAAGATTAGTTTGTATCCATAATACTTTTTGTGCAGGAGTTAATTTATTAAATTCTTCTAATTCATCTTTATTTGGATCATATATATCTTTTATTGATAGACTAATACCTATAGATTTTTCATATCCATATATTCTAGATATTTCTTTATTCCAATAATTTTCATTATTTTTAGTATGTCTTAATGTTGCTTCATTATCAATATTAATCCAACCTTCTTGTGTAACAGTTAAAGCAGTATTAATATATGGTATAGAACTATATAAATGACTCATCATATATTGTTTATATTCTTTATACTGTTCATCAGTAAATATAATTCCTAATTTTTGTTGAACAAAATTTGTAATATTAGTATATTTTTTATTTTCAGTAGGAAATAATACACTATTAATATCAATACTAGGTTCTGTTGCATATTTAAAGAAAGCAGCTAAATATGGATATTTACTTTTTTCAACTTTTATGCCTTCTTTTGAATTAAATCCGGGATAAATAGCTTCAAGGAGATTTATATTTCCAACCTTAACTACATCATAAACAGGATTACTTGTATTAAACCCATATTCAGATATATTATCTTTAATCATTCTAGTAGCTCTAATAGTTTGTTTTGCTCCAAATCTATCAGGATTACTACATCTCATAATTTTTTCTAAACTTTTAGTAGTATTATATATTTTTTCAAAAGTAAGAGCCATAGCTATATCAAAAGCAGCATCTCTAATTTGTTTATCTTCTTTAGATAATTCAGAATTATTAATTATTTCGACCGATTCTAAGCGATTTTTTAGCTTGTTTACGTCTAAGCTAAATGTTATATTTTGGATTGGATTATTATTGTCTATTTCAGCCCCAAATAGCTCTTTAACGGCTTGCTGAAATCTTTTATCGGTATTTAATAATAACATTACAGTATTATAATCTGTATAATCAGTAATAGGATTACCACCAAGAGTAAAACCAGCATTAGTGGCAATTCGTTTAATAGCATTTTTAATAACATTACCTCCGCTATTTATATAAATACTATTTGTTTCATTATTTACTTCATTAATTATACTAATAGAAGGTTGCATTAAAAACGCAATAGCAGTTCTATAATCTATACCAGTATCTATAAGTGTTTTAAATGTTCCAAAAGTAAATTCGTTTTCATTATATATAGCTCCTTCTTTAATAGCATCAAGAATGTGAGCAGTTGTTTCAGAACTATATACTGTAATAAGTCTGCCAACAGCATTTCTATTATTATTACTATTTGCTAATTTATAATGTTTAATTCTAAGTTTTACAGTGTCTTCTTTTTTTGCAGAAAGTTTTCCATTTTTATCTAATGGAATAACATCTCCTGTTTTTGTTTTTGGATCATATAATGTATATGCAGATGTAATAGTATCATAATCATATATAAAATTTCCATCATTATCTTTAAGAGTTAAATCATATTCTACTATAATTTCATGACCTTTACCTAATTCACTTTCTACATAATTATTAACACTATTAAATGTATCTCGAGTAACAGAAAATGCTTTTAATGAAGCACCGCTCATAGCATTTTCCATAAAATCGATTTGATCAAAAAGATTATATGTACTACGACTTAATGAACTAGCTCCTCTAGCACTATTCATTTCTTTCATAGCATCAGTAATATCATCAAAATTACTTCTAGAATAATTTTCTTCTCTACTATTTTTATGAGCCATGATTTTAATCATGGCATCAAGAATATTATTATTTCTAACTTTACGAGGAAGTTTTTCAATATCATCAAGGTTTTTAAATTCATTAAAAGTTAAAAGACCAGCTTCTTTTCCAATTTTATTTATTTCTGCATAATCTTTATTTTTAATAGCAATATTTAATCTTTTCTTTAACTCTTTATATTTATTAGGTTTTAAATCGTCATCTATATCAGAAGGAATTTTATTTTCAATATTTTCTCTAATATAATATTTATATTTAGCAATATCGCTTCCAACAGATTGTTCAGTCCATTTTTTAACATCAATTATATCTCCGTTTTTATTTCTTACAGCATATAATTCATGACATATAGCATAAACTGAATCGACATCAAAGTCTGCACCTGTTTGAGTAACCCATTCGTCAGGAAGCATAATTGTACTTCCATATACATCATCAAGGAACCCTACAACTTTTATAATACTAACAGATTGTTTACCTTCTGTAGGAATACGATAAGCAATTTGAATATCAAGTCCTTCTTTTTCGAGTTGTTCTACAGGATAATTTTTAGGTATAAGATTACTCCATCTAGGAATTAAAACTTCAGCATATGCTTCTTGTTTTACAGTATATTTACTTTTTTCTTCATTAGATAAATTATTATATATATCTTCTTCAATAATTTCTCCATTTTCATTATTAGTAATAATTGCAGGGTGATATTTAAGTTCTCTTAATTTTCCATTACTATCTAAAACTTTCATACCATGACCAACTTGAGTAACCTGAGCAGCGTGCCAGCCAGGAAGTTTTTGTCTAGTAATATTACTATTAAATATGGCTTGAGCGATACTTTCAAGTTTACTACTAACATTATTCATATAATTTGGCATAATAGGATTGCCTAAATTATCTGGAGTAATATAATCGATAAAATTAGAATCAAGTCCTAATCTTTGAGCTTCATGTCTAGCTCTACTATAAAAATCTGTAAAATCAAGAGTTTCTTTATCTCCATCTATATTAGAAATACTTCCATTTTTATTAATTTTCCAACCCATATTAAAAATCATTTTTTTAAAATCATCTTTAATATTAGCACAGTAATTATCAAAAAATTGCTTAATATTATCAGTTAATTCTTTATCTTTTTTATCAGCATTATCTATAATTTTTTTCATAATTTGAATACCTGCCTTATTTGTTTCATCTTTCATATGTTCAGGTACTTCTTGCTGCTTATATAAAAATCTATAATAGTAATCTTCAATAGCAGCATAATTATTAGCTATAATGTCTGACTCAAAATTAGGATTTATGTCTCCATTATTATCCCAAAAAGTAAGAACATTTTTCTTAGCAGCTTTAGAAGTTTCAGCAGTATTAACTTGACCAATATCATATTTTATCATTATATCATATAATTGTTTAAGCTGAGTACCTTCTAATAATTCAGGTATAAGAACAAATTCTGCATTTTTAATTTGTCTAGGATAATAAGTTTTTGTAGCAGTATCAAATTGTTTATCAAAATAAAAGTTCTTTTGAATTTGAATACGAGCATTAATTTTAGCTAAATCTAAATCTTCAATAGTTTTTTCTCCTTTACGAATTGCATAAATTTGAGAAAGAATATCTTGATATTGATTTAAAGTTCCATCAGCATATCTACGTCTAATAAATTCTTCTAAAGTAATATAAGATTGTGCATCATTAGTTTTAGTATCACTTTTAAATCCACTATATATTTGTTGAGCAATTTTAGTTGCTTGCTCTTCACTCATTTTTTCTTTAAGAATATCGAATATTTCTTTTCTAATTCTATCAGCATATTTACTTGGACCAACAGTATTATTAATAGTTATTGCTCTAAAACCATTTCTAGCATTTTGAGATGTATAATAATCATTTGTTCCTTCTACAGGGGAATATGCACGAAGAAATTCCTGAATATTTACTCCAGCAACAGTAATAGGTTGTACTTTTCCATTTCTATCAATAACATCTTTTATTTTTTGACTTAAAGAATCATTAATATCAAATCCAGCATAAGATTTTCCAGCAGCTTGTACTTCTTTAGCTCGTTTTAAAAAATCTTGAGCATCTTTATAAAATTTTACATCTCCTTCAAATATATCATCAAAAGACATTGATATATTAGCATAATTAAGCATACAATCAAAAATTTGTTCATATGATATAGTTTTAGGAGCAGATTCTATAAGTTTTCTATATTGTTGACTTCTACGAATAGTTTCTTTATTAAAACCTTTTATCCATTGTTCTGTAATATTGTCTAAAACAGAATTAATTTCATTAGTTAAATTTAATACTAATCTGTCATTTTCTTCTCGTACAAGATTATTATTCATATTAATAGTTCCAGACTTTTCAGTAAGCTGTATTAGACCTTCGTTAAATTCCCTGTAGAGGGAGAGTTGTTGTTCAATTAGTTCTTGTACATTAACTCCATCAGTATTAAATAGTTTTCTAAAACTAAAGAAATTACCAGATAATCTTTTAACTTCTACTTTTTTACCATTTATTATTTTTTCTTCAGTTTTAATTAAAGTTTTATTATAATGCGCTCTATCAATAAGTCCTACAGTATCTTTTCTTAATGTCCAATTACCTTTAGAATCTTTTATAAATAGATTATTTAATTGGTCAATAAAAGTATTAAGTTCATTTAAAAGATTTTGATGTATTCCTAAAAATATAGGAACAGATTTATTTATAGTTGTTTCTATTTCTTCTTTTTCAATTCCTTCTTGAGTAATTATTTCAGAAATTTCATCATAAAAATTATCACTCATATTATTTTCATTATTTCCAGTAATATCTTCTATAGAAATATTATATAAAATATTATTAGTTTCTCCTTGAACTTTATCTCCTTTTATCCAAATAATATCAGTTTCTCCTTTAGACGAATAAATTATAGGAATAGATACAGTTCCATCTTCATTATTGACACTATACATACTATTATATTGTATATTATCAATATTACCATTTAATAAATTATATATATCTTTAGCAGTCCATATATTCTTTTTATTAACTATAGAACTATCTAAAATATATTCATTTCTCCAATCTACATATTTATCTTTATTTTCTGTTTTAATACCAAATTTTTCAATTTTACTTTTAACAGAATTTATATATTTAACTACTGAAGAATAAACTGGACTAAGAATATTTGTTGAATTAAGTTTAGGAGCTTGAACAATAAAATTCTTAGGAGCATCAGAAGGAGTACGCATAAAATATCCAGCATATTTTTCTGATAAAATAATCGAAGATTCTCCTATATTTTCTCCAATAGAAATAGGAGTTAAATAAGTATATAAATTAGTTAAAAAATAATCTCCTTTTGACATTCTGTTATACAGTACAGCTTTACTATTATCACTATCTTTAATACCATTAAATAGACTTATTTGGATTATTTTGCGAGCATTTGGATTTACTTTTACATTTCCCATATTATCTCGCATAAATAAACCTTCAGAAACATAATGTCCTTTATTATCTTTTACACCCCAAAATAAAGGAGTATATTTATATTGTTCTCCTTTAGTAATTTCTTCCAATAATCTTTGTAAACCTGCATTAGAATCTTTTTTATTGCCATAAGCAATTTGTCTCATTATATTAGTAATATAATTGTTATTAATAATATCAGATCCTAAATTTCCTTCTGCATTAACACTATTGAGATCATTTTTAACAGCCATATAATTAACTAACTTTTTAGCTATTTTAATTATAGGACTATTAAGTCTATCATATTTTACTTCAGACATATCCCTAATAGGAGCTTCTTTAGTAAATGATTTATAAGGATCAGATTGTTCAAAATGAAGTTTATCTTGAGACCATTCATAATATGCTGTTTTATAAGCTTGATCTGCCTTATTATATTCTTCTATTGTAGTTTCTATTTTATCAAGAAATTCATTTAAATTATCAATAATAGAATCTATATTATCTTTTACTGTATTAGTATTATTATATAAATATCCTTTTAATGATACTATAGTAAGTTTTGGATAATATTTTTTTAATATATCATAAATAGTATTTTCAATATCAGATTTAATTTTATTAAATTCTTCTATATCTTTTTGTTTAGTACGTTGTTTAGAAAAAAACTCATTTTTTAAATTTTTATATCTTGTTTTTAAATAGTTAAGTTTATCAATATCAGTAGTTGTAAAAACATCAGTCATAGTAGAACGAGTAGTATTTAACATATTATATACTACATGACTTAAAGCATCAGCAGATTTATTTGATTGAATAAAATCTATTCCGTTTTCAGGTAATACTATCATTGTTTTAATAATCTTAGGATTATTAAGTTGTGTACATAAATAATTAGCAAATATAGGATCTTCAACTGCTCTATCTGCAATAGCAATAAAACCATATAATTCTGGAACTTGCTTACTCATATTAATAATACTATCAATAAAATCATTAACAGAGTTAAAATTTCCATATTGAACTAATTGAGAAATTACAAAATTAGCTCCCATTGTAGTACGAACTCCTACTTCATTATTAGTATCATAAGTATAATTTTTACTTCCTAATTCAGAAGGAGCACTAAGTTTATAAAGAGTATTAAAATATATTTTTAAGTCAGCAGCAACAGCTTTATCGAAACTAGACCAAATTTTATCTTCCCAACTTTTAGACATTTCGTCTCTAGACTCTGCATTAGGATTAGTATAATCATTTTCATCTTGATAATTTTCATTAATAAGTTTATCACTTTCTAAAATATTTTCAAATTCTCTAACGACAGATACAAGTTTTGGGCTATCAAATACTTTAGAAAACCAATCATTTGGATTACTTTTACTTTGTTCAACTAAATTTAAATAATTTTTTTGTATAGTATTTCCATATTTATTAATTAATCTATATGCCGTATTATATCTTTTTCTTTTAGCTTCAATAAGTTGTTCTTTTAATTCAATTAATAATTTATTATATTCTTTAATATCTATTGTATTTTTAGTAGTATTTAATTGTTTTATTTTATCCTTTATATCTAAATATTCATTATTAGCATTTTTGAAATCTTCTAATTCTTCTCTATTCTTAATAGTAGTATCAGCAGAAATAATTTTATATATAGGAATAGCACATTCTTTCATAAAATTATTTTCTATATCTAAAAGTGTTTGATTAATAATTTTTTTTCTATCTAGTTTAATATTACCATCTTTACTTTTTCTTAATTTAGTATAATAATTAATATTAACCAATGTTGCAGTATAATCAATAGCAATATATTTAGCATTTACGCTACTAAAACCTTGAAGAGATTCTGCTTGTGCTTTAGCAGCACTTTCAATAACACTTTTATGTTTTTCTTTAAAATATTTACGTAAAATACTTCTAACAGTATTTTGCGGATTATCAGCAATAGATTTAGTAGAATCAAATTTATCATTTTGCTTACAATAATCAAGAAATTCTTGACTATTAATGTATCCGGCTAATACTGTTGCTTTACGTTTATTAGCACCAGCTACATACTCGACAGTTTTTCTTAATTTTCCATCAACATCTCCAACAATGTTAAAACCAAATTCAAAACATTCCATAACTTTATTAATATTTATATGTATAAAAATAACCGCCAAATAACAAAGCTATTTTTAGCTCTGTATTTGACGGTTTTAATTGGCTGACCTATTTATCGGCAAGCGTATTTTAATTCGCCATTTTGAAGCATTTTAGCTATAATCGGCTTATCTTGCTCGCTAAACATATTCAAATAGTCTGCCATGTTAGTGATACGAGTAACGCCGAAAGTTTCAGCAGTAGCATTACCGTCATTAGCTACATGGTCTAATATATATTCTTCAGCAGAAGTAGTAGAAGAAAGTCTTTCATCATCTGTATCTAATTCTATATCTAATAAATCATCATCTTCTTTATTATTAGTATCATTAGTATCATTAAATTCATCATTAAAAGCTTCTGGATTATCTTCATCAAATTCTTGTGTTTCATCAATATCTGTATCTTGCTTAATTTCTTCAGTAATATTTTCTTCATTTTTAGTAATATCTTCTCCAGCATCATCTTTAATATTATCTTTAGCTTTTCTATTTGTTTCAGTAATATTTATATTATTATTTATATTTCCTAAAATAAGATATTGTTTTGCAAATATAGTATTATTTTTGACATTATTACTACCTTTTCCAAATAATTTTAATAATAAGTCAATTATTTTTTGCCATATAGATTTAGTTTCATTAGAAATACCTTCAACGATTACTTCTTCTTTATCATACCTAGTATTATTAAGAAAATTCATTAAAGTAGGTTGAGTTAATGTTTCAACTAACCATTCTTCAGCAAATATTCTTCTACGTTCTTCTTTAGTCATTTCAGCATATTGTGCATTTTTATCTGCTGTAAATTTAGTAAAATATTCAGTAGGATTAAATTTATTACTTTCTATCCATTGCCTTACAATAACAGCGTTTTTATATTCTGCACTATCTTCATTGGCAGTTTTAATTATATTATCAATAGCTTCTATTGTAGCATAATAAGTATCAAATAAATCATCAACTAATCCTTCTCTATCAAATAAATTTTGTTTACTTATTTTATCATGTAGATTTTCATGTATTAATAATCTTTTTAAAGTAAAAGGAGAACTATTAGCATAACTAGCACCTGCATTTCCAAAGAAAATTTTTCCATTTCTAAATACGGCATATTCTTTAGTTAATTTATTATCATATCCATATTCTTTAGGAATTAAAGAAATACCATAAATATTAGTTCCACTTAGAAATTCTATTTCATCTTGAGGAATAGTAGCTTGTTTTAATAAATCTTTTGAAGAATTAAATTTTTCTTTAGTAGCAGTTTTAATAGTATCAGCGATAGATTGATATTCTCCCTCTACAGGGGATAAATTAGATTTAGGTTTTTCAAGTACAGAAACATCGACATATAATGAATTAATTTTATCAGTATTACTAAAATATCCTCCATATTCATTTCTTCCTTGAGTAGTATTAAAAGCGTTTTCTCGTAAAACAAAATCTCCAAAATTTTCATAAACAGTTTTAATACCACCAAGTTCTATAACAAATTTTCCATTTTCTTTATACATATATGGATTATCTGAAGTATTATCTTTTTCAATATTATTTAAAGTATAAAATGTTCTATTATATACAACATTGTTAACTATTTCTTCAGCTATTTTTTCAATAAACTTTTTATTAACAGAAATTGAACCAATAGTTTTATTAATATCTCCATTAGGTATATAACTTATTCCTGTTCCTAATTCATTACTATCTTTTTTAAATTTATTTATAACTAGTGCATATTTACCTAATTTTCCTCCAGTATTAAGAATAATTCTATTTCCATGATGAATAACACTATAACCTTGAAATATAGTAGGATTATTAATGCCAGGTCCATTAAATAAAGAAGATAGTTTTTTATCTACTTCTTCATAAGTATATCGTTTTTCTTGAAATCCTGTAATTATATCAATTATTTCATCTTTTAATTGTTTTTTAATTCCATCTTGTAATTTATTTGAACTAGTAAATAATACTAAAATAGGTGTATCTTCTCTACCTCCAATTAGCATTCCCATTGTTCCAATTTTAAAAGGAGCAAAAGTACTAATAGCTTTTTTAGTACCTTCATTTATAAGAACAGAATTATTTTGATCATTAATAACTCCTACTATTGGATTTTTATCAAAAGTTAAACCTATTTCAGATATACCATGTTCTTCTTCATCAATTAATGTTTTAACATCACTAGAATCTCCTATTCCATAAGTACTAGATAAACCTGCAAATTTAGTAATTATTTTTTTATTAGTATCTAATGCAGTTTGTATTCGATGAGTATTTTTAAAATTATTAAAAGCATTTTTAATCCATTGATTATAACTTTCTCTATATTCTATACCAAGTTGTGCTAAAGGATTATAAAATACAATATTTTCTAATTTATTAATAATAAATTTAACTTTTTGTCTATCAGTAACATATTTATCAACAACTTTTTTAGTTCTTTCATCATATTTTTTAGGTAATATAATTACTTTATCTTCTAATGCTTTTTTAATAGCTGGGTGATTTATAAATTTATCTATTTCTTCATCAGTTATTGATTTACTACCAGGATTAATATTATAAACATGTTCTTTATGAATAATACTCCAAAGAACATCTTCTTGGTCTAATATAGCATCAAATAATTCATCTGTATTAGAAGAATATCCATTTTCAGTTTTAGATATATTATAAGCTATTCCTCCACTATAAGGACTAATAAAAACTTTATAACCAGTATTAGTTTTATTAGGAAATACTACAGATATATATCCTATTTCTTTACCTTTTACTTTAAAACTAATAGAATTAATATTTCCATTTCTATCTGGTAAATATTCTACTTCTACATCTTCATTTCCAGTTAATCCTGCTATTAATCGCTCATATTCTTCAGTACGTTTAGTTATAGGAGAAATATGCATATAATTATCTAATTGCACTTCCTGTAATTTAGCATTAGTAATACTATTAAAAAATTCACTAGGATTATTTAAAATAGCTGTTAAACTTCTACGAGAAGTAAATACATATTTAGTATTAATAGGATTATTAATATAATCTTTCATATTCCATAAAATATGTAATGCTGTATCTATATCAATTCCTATTTCTTCATTATATATAATATCATTAAATAGCTTATCAAGATTAATTATAACTTTTTGTCCAGCAGGAGTAGAAATTTGTTTATATTCTTTATATGCCTCTAGAAAATTATCAATAATACTATCTAATTCTGATTCAGGAATACTTCTAGTTATTGCTGCCATATCTTTAGTCATATCTTGCATAGTAGCAATACTATCAGCTAATTGTTTAAATTTTTCAGCTCTACTATCTTTTCTAGAAGATAAACGTCTACTAATTGTATTAAGAGCAACTCTTACACCTCGTCTAGCAGCGGCAGGAGCAAATCCAACACTTACTCCTTTTTCTTCAATAGCTTCAGTAACCATCGAAATAATTCGTTGTACTTCAGGACTAGATATATCTTTATCTAAAGCGTCATTAAATAAATTTCTAGATGTTCTAAAAATATCAAAAGTTATAGTACTAGCCATTCCAACAGCTTCTTCATCAACACTAATATTATATGCTTCTGCTAATTTTTCGGCATCTTTTTTTGCAGCTTCATCAAATTGTTCAATATCTTCTGGAGTAATAACTTTTAATAACTTTTCTTCTTCAGATAATTCAGAATTATTTTCATTATCCACATTTGTTTTTGTTAAATTCCCTGTAGAGGGAGATGATTCTTTATCACCAGAATTAGTTTCAGTATTTTCTGTAATATTAGATATAGTTTTTATATCTTTTTTTATAGTTTCAGCTTTACTTTCTGATACTTTTTTTCCATCTACAATAACTTCTTTTTCTTCTTTTTCTCTTTTTTTACGTTTTTGTTGTTCTTCTCTAACTGTTGCTATAATACTTTTAGTATATGCATCTGTACTATAATATCCGATTTTTAAAATATCTAATTCATTTTTAAGTTCTTCTACTTTTCCAGACATAATATCTTCAATAGCTTGCTCAAGATTATCTTGTTTTATAATATAATCTTCAACTTTTTTAGCAGCATTATTAAGTCTATCTTGAGTTAATCGATCAACTTGTTGAGATATTTCATTAATTCTATCAATATAATCTTGTTGATTTTTTGGTAATATATATTCTTGATAAGAATAAGCATCATCTAATCCTATTTGTTTATCAATAAATTCTTTAGTAGCATTTGTTATTTCTCCTTCTTCTTGAGAATTAATAATAGTTTCAATATCATTTAAAATATTATTAACTTCTGATGAAATATTTATTCCACTATTTTTAAATAAATTATTAATTTGTTTCGTTATTTCTGTACTAAATAAATTATTATTTAAAAGATTAATTAAACTTTTTCTTCTATTATTATAATCTTTTTCATATTGATTTTTTGCTTGTTCAGTAATATTATGATTACGATAATCTTCATACATACTTTGCTCCATTCTATCAATTTGAGCAAGTTGTTTTTTAACATAATCTTTTAATGCTTTTCTTTTATAATCATTTATTACATTAATATCAGAAGTATTAATTTCATTTATTTTATCCTTTAATAATTGTCTTCTTTCATCAATTTCTTTTAAATATAATTGTTCTCTAGTAATTTCTCTAGCTGCTATTCTAGCTACAGATTCGTTTTCAACTTCTGTATTTTTTAAAATATTATATAAAGCAGTTTCATAATTATTATATATTTCTTTACTTTTTTCTAATAATTGTTGATCAAATTGTTTATTTCCAATAGTTAAATTAAGACCAGTTTCTTTAAAATATTGTTGAAATTCTGGACTAGAAATATAATCTATAAGTAAATTATAATTACCAGCATCAATTGCACTCATAGTAATTGCAGAAACATAATCATTTACTAATTTTGCTTTTTTAATTTCTGCTTCTTCTGGAGTAAGAGATTTATTAAGTTCAACTCCATCTTCTTTAATAATTTTACCTGTAATAGGATCAGTTTTATATTCATCTGGGTCTTTTAAATCTTCTAGTAATTTCATACTATCAACAAATTTTTTATTGATAGCAGCTCTTCCTTTAATTTCTTCAGATCTAATTTTTTCTTCAGCTGTCATATTTAAAGCAAAATCTTCATCACTTATTTTTCCTTTTTTATGTTTATATTTTGCTTCAGCTTTTCTATATATATTACCTAATGCAGCTCCTCCTTTTTGAAAAGCTACTCCCCCAAGTACTCCCCAAAATGCTTGTTCCCATATTGCAGAATCAGATAAATAATTACCAATAGTACGAGGAGTATAATTAGGGTCGAGTATCATTTCAGCAACTTCTTTTCCTTTTTCAGTTTGAATACCTTGATATCCTTCTTCTATACCTTCTGACCATTCTATTCCTGAAATTACACTTAAAGGATTCTTAAAACCTTCTTTTATTAATTCAATTCTATTATTTAACCAAGAAGAATTTTTAGCATTTTTAGTAGCAGTTTCTTCAGCTTTTCCAACAAGGTTTTTAATTGCTTTTTTATTTTCACTTCTTAATTTAGATGTTGGAGTTTTTTTAGTAACTCCTTTCCAAAGACTACCAATAGCTTTAAATTGAGCAATATCCATTAATAGCATTGCATAATCATTAACAAATGTTTTATCAGCAGATTCTCCAGCAATATAATTAGCTATTTCATCTAAACTTTTATCTTTAAATTGAGGATTTCTTTCAATTAATTCATCTAATTCTTCTCCAGACATAGATTGAAGTTTGGCTAAAGTATTATCTTTAACTTCATTCCAAACTCCTCTAGCTTCCATATAATTTTCAATAGTTCTAGAAACAAAAGCATTTCCTACTATTTCAGAACTAAGTTTAATAGTTTTATCTAATCTTTCTACAGAAGGTGCTTTGCCAGAAATAAATTTAGAAGTATTTCTAGCTAATTTTGCTATTCCTCTAGTAGTATAATTAGCAGCATTATTTATAGCTCTAATTTTACCTAAAAGACTAATTCCTTTAGTAACTCCTAAAGTTGGCAAAAGCATAGATGCAGTAGAAAACACACTAACAGCATTATTAGCCCACCAACCAAAATCTCCAAGAACAAATGTATCTCCTGGATTTTTTTGATATATTTCAAATCTATTTCTTATATCATTTTGTAACCCTTCAATATACGTACTAACTGGATTAGTATAATCATTATCTTCTGCAGTAAAAGGTTGAATTACAGCATCGATTACATTACTAACTCCTAAAAATGTTCCAAGTATAGCTTCATTTACTATACCTTGAGTTACAGCTCTTCCTGCTTGTTCTAACGCAGATTGATTATTTGCTCTTTCATTTTGTAATTCTTCTTCACTATTAATAGGATTTATTGCTACATCATATTCAGAATATTTATCTGGATCACCGTATTGAGTAAATCCTGTTCTAATAGTATTAGCTAATTCGTTTATTCCTTTAGAAAATCCTTCTTCTCTATCGTTAGAAACAACATAAGGAGGCTCTAAGGCCCCCTTTTTTGTTTTAGGATTATATTTAGGATTATTTTGTATTTCTCCGTTATTTATAAAATCAATTATATTACTCATAACTTATTTATTTAAATTATATCCTAAATCATTATATAAAGATACATAATAAACAGATGCTAAATCTGGTCTTCCTATACTATTAGCTATATTTTTAGCTATATTTTTAATAGATTCATCTAATCTTGTAACTACATTTTTATTATTAAAATTTATATTACCACCTATAACATTATCTTTAATAATATTATATTCTTCCATATTTGATACAATAGTTACAGCAGAATTTCTATTTATAGGATATTCTTCATTATTAATTTTATACGAAAATATATTATTTCCATAGCATTTTAATTGTTGAGAACCTATTGTTGGAGTATCATAATTTTCAGATAATATATAATTTAATTTCATAGCATCTCCTTTAATTATTTTATCTGAAGCTATAGTACTTGGGTCATTATCAAATTCTTCTTGAGCTTTACTAGTAATTAACCCAGGAATAAAATAAGTTTTAGGATCTCCTGTAGGATTTCCATTCCCATCTAATTTAGGATAAATTGTAATATTTATTCCACTTCCTTGTATAGCATTATGTGCAAAATTATATGATACTCTTTTATTTCCAGCATTGGCTATTATTGTATTTCCTATATCTATTCTATCTTTAGAATTAATTTGCTCTTTTAATGTTCCATATTTATCATCTTTATCTACAGCAAACATAGGAGTTTGAGCAAAATTATGTCCAACTATTTTACTTAATAATTCTTTATCTATTCTTTTAGTATTAGTATTATATTTAGTGTCATCAATAATTCCTTGATCATATAAATAATTTATTTTAGCTTCTTCAGCAGTTCTATAAGGAAGATTTTCATGAGATATAGTAATACTTTCTGGATTAAAACTATTTATTTTTTTATTAATAGTTTTTTTAGTATAATTAAAATTATCGCTAATTGCTTTTAAATAATTATCATTATAAGGTCTTGAACCATACATCGTAGGATAAGTCTTTCTAACTAAATTAATATTATTATAATCTTTATCTAATATTTCATAATATGAATTATTATTATTTACTGTATTCATAGTATTAGCTAATAATACTATATTTTTATAATTACTTTTAGGTAATCTTATATAATTAACTAATTCTCCATTTACTTGTTTTTGTCCTGTAGTAAAACCTAAGTCATAAAATCCTGTTTTAGTATCTCCATTTAATATATTTATAGCTTCATTATATTCATCTATATTTCTAATATTTATATCTAAGTATTCTCCATCATTAGTATATAATTCATTTATCATTTTTAATAATTTTTTATCATAAGGATTATTAGGATTAAAATTTCCTCCAGTTTCCATTCTATTTACATAATCTAGTTTATCTTTATCTTCAGTATTTAAATTTCCTATAATATTATCATAATTTCTAGTGGCTTCTGTATATTCTCTTAATTTTTTTCTACTATTAATAATAAAATCACTAAGTTGTGCATCATTTGCACCATCTTTTTTATATTGATTATATGCTTTAGTTATAACTCGTTTCCATGCATCTGGACTAGCATTAGTCATATTTACATTAACATTTCTTCCAGTTCCTAGTTTAAATAGTTCTTCTAGTCCATTTTGAGCGTTTTGTCTTTTACTAGTTAAATCAGAAGTTATATCATATTTCATAGTAATAGGTGTAGAAGAACTTATTCCTCTAATAAAATCATTAGACTTAGTATTTATTTCAGCGGCTTGAGCTGTAGCCTGTTCAGCGGCTTTAGTTGCCGCCATATAAGTTTTTAAACCAGATCCGTAACTAGTATTATTTATTTGATTATAATAAGAAGCAGCATTTACAGCAGGGGATATTCTTTTTAATAAATATTGTTGTGGAGAAAGAGTTATCCCATTTTCATCAGTAACATCATCAATTATTAATTCATTAGATTTATTATCTTTTACAAGTTTATCATGTTTCCATAACGCAACATCATAATCTTGTTGTAAACTTTCTTTAGCTCCAGGAGTACTTTCAATCATTGAATTAATACCTTGTAATATTTTTTCTTTACTAAGTCTTTCCCAACAATTAGTAGAAGAATTATAAACTTCTCCATCAAATGCTTCTGAAGGATTAGTTGTAACATTTCCGTTAACATCAATCCATCTTGTAAGTGTACCTCCTCCAGATTCTTTAGCCGCAATATTAATTCCTTGAACAATTAGTTGATTTAAAGGAACAACTTTTTTAGGAGAATTTATAGGTTCCCATTTAGTACTACCTATTATATTACCATTATTGTCATATTTATCTTTATAATAATAAGGATTATTTTCTAAATAATAATCTTTATAATCTTGAGGTAAAGTATCATCTTTTTCAACTCTTTCTCTAAATGCTTTAAAATCTTTTTGCGCTTGAAGTCTACCAATCATTCCTTGATCAGAAGATAAATTACCAGCTTTTGCGATTATATTATCTAAAGCAGCATACGAATTTCCATATATAGTATTATCATCTATTGTTTTTTGTATTTCATTTATTTTTTGTTGTCTCCATTCGTTTTCAGCTTCATTAAGATCAAATTTAGCCATTTCAGCTTGAAGATTAGATGCTGTTTTAATAGCTTCTTTATGTCCTTGTTCTAAAGTATTAAATGTATTATTTAATGTAGTTAAATCGACTGGAGGTATATATTGTTTATTTATATAATTAAATTCTTTCATATAACATATTATTTATTATATTTTTTACCATAGGCTTTATCCCAATCTTCTATCATTTTATCAGTAATTCCTCTAATTCCTAACGTTTTCAAAATTCTAGGATTAACATTTGGATTACCAGCAGCTATAGCTCTTACATTATTATCAAAAGTTTCTCTTTGTTGAATATTTGATATAGTATTTTGTATACCAGAATTAATATTATTAATTAATGAAATCTCATTTTCAGATTTCTTTTCTCTTACTAAATTTTCAAAATTAGTTTTATTTTCTGCCCATTTATTATATTCATCAATATTTTCATTAGTAACAGTTTGTTGATTTAATTTGTCTTTATTAATTAAATTATTTTCAATATTTTCTTTTTCAGAATATAATTGATTAATATTTCTAATAGCATTATTTCTAACTCTTTGTTTTCTAGCTAAAGCTACTCTAGAACTAGCTGTATTATTATCTATTTGTTCTTCAATTTGTCCAGTTTGTTCTCGAATAACATCTAATTGAGGATTAATATTAACATTAGTTTTAAGTTTTGTTGCTCGTTTAGAAATTGGAGGATTACTATATTTTAATTTATTAAGCATATTTTTATTAGCTCCATAAGATATTAATCCCCCTATAATATTAGAAGCAATTCCAATTCCATCATTTATATCAAAATTAAAATTATTACTAGATTTTTTATTTTCATTTTTTGTATTAGTAGCAGGAATTTTAACTAAATTATTATTTATACTTTCTGAAGTTATTTTAGGAAAGGTAAAAGGTAATTCTCCATTTTCTATAGGAGATTTAATTTCTACTAAATTAGGTTGATTTCTATAATTTATTTTAGTACCAGTTTTAGCTTTATTACGATTATCAAATTTGACTTTTGTCCAATTCCCTGTAGAGGGATTCATATGTAAAGTTGTTTTTCCATTTACTGTAACAGAATAAACTCCTCCAGCTTTAGCTTTTTTACGAAGTTCTGGATAACGACTATATACTTTAGAACGAATATCACTACGTCCATGTAAACCAGCAAGTCTTAATGCATCTATAGCATCAGCTTTTGTAGGAATAGGATAACTTCTATTTTTTCCAGCAAAATCATTATTTTTAACTTTAGGATATGGTTTAGATTTAGAACCATAATCTTTAGAACGACTTAAACCACCCATACGTTTTTTATTTCTTTTTTTATAAAAATCGTTAATTAAACTATCTCTATTAGCTAAACCAGCTTCTTTATATATTTTATTAATTTCTTCTCTAACTTCATCATCAGTACCTTCAAGAATAGCTTTTTGCATAGGAATATATTTTTCATCTTTAGGATTAAAATATTCTCTTGCAGTTCTACCACTTCCTCTATTATAAATTAAATTAGTGATTAACGCTTCTTTAGTTTCAGTAATATTACCTTCATTATTATAATATTTGCGAATAAAATCTATTCTTCGTTTAGCACTTTGATTAGCGTCTTTAATTCTTTTATATCTTAATTCTCTTTCATCTTCTTCAGTAATATATTCTCTTCCTTTAGAATCTTTTTTAATTTTATCGCTAATATTACCACCCGTATGTTTATCTATTCCCATTCCAAAATTATCTTTATCAAAACCTTTCTTTTTAGGAGCATACCATCTACGATTAACTCTATCAAAACCTATACTATCAGGATTTTCAGAATAATTAATTAATTTACCAACTTCAGTATTATCGTAATTAGGAGTATAATTTGGACTAATAATAGGGTTTTCTAAAGTAGAAACATTATTAATTAAACCTTGTATTTCTCTAATTTTTTCAAGACCATTTTTCTTAGTACCATATCTACTTTTATTTTTTCTATTTTGATTATTCTTAGTACCATCATCATTAATATTATTTCTATCTTTATAATTTTCTTGTTCTTTAAATACTTGATTAGGATTATTTCCTTTTATGACTTTTTCAGCAGGAGATTCGCCATTAAGAAAAGGAACAGAACTAAATACTTTTATATCATTATTAGAAATATGCATTATTTCTCCATCTTCAACTTCTAATCCTGTTCTAGGATTTTTACCAATATCGATTCCTCCAGTTTCATGTTTCCTTCCTTTCATATAGTAATAATTCTTTTTTCCTTTAATAGGAATTGCTATTCCTCCTCTAACTATATTTGGAACTTTTATATTAGTCATATTATAAGATTATATAAAATTATTAATTATTATAAACTTTATATAAGCTAAAATTAGCTTGTTTATATATTATATGATTTATTATTTATATGATATTGTTAAATTATATCATAAGCTAAAAATAGCTATTATTTACGTTTCTTTTTATTACGACACCCGCCCATTTTCATTTGTTGAACTCTATCCATATATTGATTATTATTAGTATTATTATAACTATTAGGTGTTAAATTAGTTTTATTATTCATACTAAATCCATCACTACTTTTAACTTGTTTAGCTGGAGTAGAACTTTCAAATAAACTATTAACTAATGTTCCAATTCCACTAGTTGCAGAACCTATTTCTGAACCTATTTTATTATCTATTTCTGTACCAAATAATGCTTTCTTTTTTCCTCCGCAAGCATATTTATTTTTACCACCACAAGCATATTTATTTCTTCCGCCACACGAATATTTTTTAATTCTTTTTATTCTATCATTATATTTATTATTCATATTTATTTTTCCTCCATTTTTTAATGTAATTTTCTTTTTATATTCATTAACATAATCTTGATTAGAATATGATTGAGTCATTGCTTGAGCTTGACTTAATGCATCTTTTCTAGTTTGTTCTTTTTGTTGTTGTTCATAAGCAGCTTCTTCGGCTTTTTTCTTTTTATTTGCACTTATTGCTCCTCCAATAACATTAGCAGCTAAACCAATTACAGCTCCAAGAAATGCTTTATTTCTATTATATTTATTCATATTTATTTAGATAATTTATAAGTTAAAGATTCAAATTCAATTTTTTCATTTTCAATCTCAACAGTACCATTATTAAATATAAATTCTACTATAAAATAATTTCCATATAATCTACTTAATTCAATAGCAGATACAGTAGGATAACTAGATAACTTATTTCTTAAATAACTAAAATTCCAATTTCCTAAATCCCAATATGGTTTATCATAACTTCCAAATATATTTTTATTATTTTCATCGTTAACTTCTATATTTAATTCTCCAGTATTTACTTCATTATTATAAACAATTAATTTATTTCCAGAAAATGGAACTTTGTATTCCTCTACAGGGGAATAAGTATCAGCATTTTTAGCAGTTTTACTAATTTTAGATAATTTATAAGATATATATTCTAAATATTTAATAATATCAAAATCATTATTTATTATAATACTTATTTTAGAATCACTTCTATTATTATTTATAAATATTGATGATAATAAACTAGTAAAATCACAATAATCATTACTATTATTTGTAAATGAATATATATTACTATTTTCTTTTTGATTAAGTGTATTATAAATATTTTTAATAAAATATAATTTTGATTTAGTATTATAAGCTTTATCAAAAGTATAAGAATGAAAACTAATAAAAGATTTAATATTATAATTATAACTTAATGTAGTATTATATTCAATATCATTAACATTATAAGTCATAGTTATTAATAATCTATTATTAACTTTATCGTTTGCAAATCTAACATTATAAGGTTTATATTTAAGTAACCATTCTATAATATCATTATCTATTATAGCTAATTGCTTATTATCAAATTGATAAAAATGATTATTGCTATTATCATAAAATATATATCCAAATTGATCAACTATAGCTGCATTATTATCTTGCAATCCGCCAAATCCTAAATCAGAAGTAAAAATTTCTTTATAGTCTACTTCAAAAGCATCTGGTTGAGATAATTGAATACTTTGATCTACAGTTTGTAATTCATTAGAAGTATCAAACATAAATAAACTATGTTCAGTATGAACAAGTAACATAGTTCCAATACCAATTAAATTAGTAATTATTCCTTTATTTTCAGTAATATTTTTATAACCTTCTAAAGGAAATTCTCTCCAAGAATTAATTCTAGATTCATCTTGAATAATATTACTTCTTCTAATAGTTTTATTATAATTATTTATGTCTAATATATCTTCTCTATAATTAGTATAAGTTTTAGGATTAAAATCATCAGAACTTCCTTGTTTATTTTCAAAAAGATCAATAGAATTTGCTGGAGTAACAATACAACCGGTATAAAATCTTATAGCATTTTGATCTTGAGAATTAACAACAAAAGAAATATTTTTTGGAGAATTTTTAAAAGATTTACTTTCATTTATAATATTAGATATTTCTAAAGTTTGAATATACGATAACATAGGATTATCTATGTTATAAGTTCTATATGTATAAGATGGATTTAATAAATCATTTGTTGGATAAAATGGATAACTATTTAAACTATAAGATGCTACATTATTAGTTTCGTTAAAAATAAATCCATCTCCATTATATACTATTGTTCCTCTATAAGTATAATGTCCGTCTAAACCATGTTTTATATTAACATTTGAATATTTTATATTATTATTTATAGTATAATCATATATATTTTCACTTATTCTTATTAATTTTTTATTATTAGTAGTATATATATTCCTATTAGAATTTAATAAACTTACTTTATATATTTTAATTTTATTATTTATTGATGTGCTAGTCTTATAAAAATTAAATAAATCATTTATACCTTCTATAGATAAACAAGTTCCTTTATCTGCTCTATTATCTTTTATAGAATTAGCTATACATAAATTATAATTTTTTAATACTTTAATTCTAGGAGTATATAATAAAGAATTATTACTCTTAAATAATTCGACTTTATTTAAATCATACATATATTCAAACATAGAATTTCTTTGACAATAATCTTGAAAATATATATTATTGCGATACGTATAATTAGGAACATCTTGATTATCAAAATTATCATTTTCTATACGTAGTAAATTATAATTTAATTCAATACTATCTTCTATGTCAAAATAACTACTAAAAAATAAAGTTTTATTAGATACTTCTGTATTTTTAGAATTAATAATTATAGGTGTTATTCCAGTATCTGGTTGGTTAAGTTCTCTATTAACATAACCCATTCCATAATCTATAGTTTTAAAATCACATTTAGATAATATTCCAGTAACTTTTTTAATATATTCTGGTTTTTCATATGAAATAAAATAACCAACATATCCATCTGGGATTATAATATTTTCAAAATTTGGATAATATAATCTAGGAACATTACTATACGGAACTTTAAATAATCTATCTCCATTATTATTAATAAATACATCATAATCTAATTGACTATAAGGATATTCCTCTAATACTGTTTTTATAGAAACAATTTCAAACCATTTAAAATCACTATCGATATATTCTTTATAATCTTCCAATAAATTAATAAATTCTATATCTGTTCTAGGAGAATATAATGTTCTTATTGTAGCATCATATTCTTCATATATAGTAGTTATTTGATCATTATTAATTTTTTGTATAGTTTCAGATATACTTTCATTTATATTAGCATATATATATCCTTCTGTATAAGGGTCGCCAGCTCTATATTGAAATGTAATAGGTATTGGTATAATATCTTCTTCTATAATATCTGTTGAATAAATAGACTCTTTAGCAACAATTTTTTTCTTATTAGTGAGCTTATATCCTTTAGTAGCTTCTCCATATTTATCTATAAAATGAATAAAAAAATTATATACTTCTCCAGGTATTAAAGTGGATTTAGTAATTCTTTCTTTAAAATTTTTATTAGTGTTAATATGTAAAGATCCAAATAATACAGCAGAATAATTTCTATTAATAGTTAAAGATATTTTAGTATCTAAGTTTGTAATAGTATATATAGGATTTCCATAAGACACACTAAATGCTGGTATTAAATAATATGAAGTTCCATTATTTATATATTTAATAGTTATATATCCTTGTGTATACTCTGTAATACCTGTTAATTTTCCAAAAGTTCCTTCATTAACTCCTTCAACTTGAGTACCAACAATGTAAAAATCTTTAGCTTTTCTTGTTTCTTCTATAATTGATGTATGTGTAGACTCTTCTTCTCTAGTCCAAATATTTATTGAAACTCTTATATTAGTATTATCATCTATATTTAAATATTTAGCTAAAGATAAATTATATATTTTTAATAAAGAATTGTTATCAAATACAGCAGGAGTTAAATTATCTGTTTTAATAGATTGTAAATATGTATATTCATCTAAAGTAGTAGTAGGCTCAATTTTAATATTTGTTTTTAAATCTAGATTATCTACAAATTTTTGTAATTTATTATCTGTATTTTTTTCTTTATAATTAGAAATATATAATCTATTTTTATAATTAATTATATTTTTAACATTATAATAATTATAATAATTATTAGTTAACTCATTAACTGTATATTCAATATAATTATTTATATCTATATTATTAACTAAACAATCAATACTAATATCATTACTTCTATATGATTTAGTATATGATTTTGATGCAATAATAATTCCTATTTGATAAAATTTATAATTAGTATCTAAATTAGATAAATTAATAGAAATTAATTCATTTGATATATCTGTTTCATCACTAAAATGATCAGAACAACCAACTCCAAATCCGTCTGTGGGATTATTCGGAATTAAATTTATTAAAAATCGGGAATTACTTGTAGTACTATTATTATTAATACTTAAATTTAAACTTCTACCAAAACAATATCTAACAATTTGTTTTTCAACTAAAGTATCACTATAAATTGGATATCCAAATGAATACCATTGAGTATAATCATTTTTATTTATTTTATATCTTATAAATAAATAATACCAACCTTTATATGTATTTCCTTTAACATAATTTATATTATTAATACTAGGTATTTTTACTTCAGGAACTATACTTAATAAACTATCAGATAAATTTTTATCATTATTATCTTCGTTATCATTATTTTCTTTAAATGTTCCTAAATTAATTGTCTTTAAAGGAATTAATTCATCATTAGTAGTATTATATTCAGAAATAGCAATAATCAAATTATTTTCGACATTATATGTAAAAGTACCTTTTAATTCTCCACCATGATAATTTAATCTATTATTAACAAAATTTCCTTCAGAATTTTTTCCTCCATATGCACAATAAATAGATTCTTCATGATTTAAATCTTTTTCTCTATATCTAATTATATCTAATTTAGTTGTATCATTTGTAGATTGAGTTAATAATACTAATTCTGTATTACAAGGTATAATTCCTTTTATTTTATATAATCCATTATATAATTCTTTTAAAAAATCATTAATTGTAGAATTTATATGAATAGATTCTTCATTAGTAATACAGCTTTCATCATTACTAATTTTAACATTAAGAGCATCTACTAATGATAAATTAGTATTATCTTTAGGGTGTTTATTTAAACTAAGTTTTGGAATTATATTCATAATTTTATTATTATATATTATAAAATTATTAATTATTAATATAGCTATTATCAGCTTAAATTTACTTTGTTCTTATATGTAATATTATTAATCATAAAGTTATAGTAAGTTTAATATAAAGCTAAAAATAGCTATATAATTAGCCTTTTGGATTAAAAGTAAAATTAAAAAATGAATTTCGCCATGCCTCATCATTAATATCTCCTTGAGCATCTATTATAGTAGCTCTTTTAGCTTCTTCTTTAAGATTATTCCAAATATAATAAGGATTAGTTCCATATTGAGAAGCTCCTAAATTAAATACTGGGTGTTTATATCCTCGGCATAACATTTTATATAAACAATAATATCCAATAGCTTCTATTAATAATCCATTATTAGGGATTAATGGAAGTTCACAACTATAAGTTTTACTAATTTCAGTTTTAATTGTATCATATTCTACTGTAATACAATCAGTATCAAAATTTAATTCAATTTTATTACAATCTATTAAAACAAAATTATGAGTACATTTATCTTGTTTATTAAGATAATTATACTCATTTATTCTATATCTGCCAGGCCATTCTTTACTATTTAAAGTTTCTGCTAATAAATAATCTGGAGCATTAGCTGCATTATTATTTTCAATAATATCTATAGTATCAGGAGTAAATTCCTCATGTATGTTTTCTGTTAAATCCCCTGTAGAGGAACAACCACAACAAGATTTTGTATTTTCTGCATTTTCTATTTCACAACCATATTTATCATATACTTTAATATTAGTATTAGCAATTGAACATGGAGTATATGCTATTCTCTCATTTACTTTTAAATTTATTTTTTTTCTTTCAGTACAAAAAATATTTAATTGGTGCATAGCATCTATACACCAAGCTCCAACTCTAGGAATCCAATCGCTATTGTCAGGATTAAAATCATTATCTATTTTAGCAATTATTCTTTCTATATTTGTATATTTTTCTTTAATCATATCTAATAAAGTTTAAATATTTATTTGGATATTTATATAATAATATGTTTAATTTATATTTAATATCTACTTGTAAATTATATATATCTTCTAATTTATTACATATTTTATCTGCAATTTCTGTATATTTCATTCCTCTATATTTAGCAGTAACATATTCTGTATGTTGATATTGTAAACTAGTTTTCTTAGATATATCTGAATTTCTAAATAATATATCATAATAATAATTTGTATCTTTAAAAACTCTATAATCAACAGCATTATATGGAATATTTCTAACTTTATACCAAGCTGCTTCTTGAGGATTAAATATTTTAACTCCTTTTTCTATTAATTCTTTTTTTCTGGCATTAGTTGCAGCATAATCAATAATTCGTTTTGGTTTATATTTATATGTTAATAATTTTTTATATTCAATACAATATATTCCAATACCATATCCAAATTTATATCCTTTTCCTTCTAATATATATTTATGTACTTGATTATAATAATTAATTATATATTTTCTATAAACACTAAATTTGATATTAATTTTTTTATTATTTAATTCTATTAGTTCTTTATATTTATATTCTTTTCTTAAAGTATTACAATATTTAATTAATTGAATTAATATTATTTTATTTTTATCTTCTATTATAGTTTGTAATAATTTAATACATTTATTATATAGATGTTCACTATCATTATAAATTTTATTTACCCATTCTTTATTAAAAGAATTTAAATTTATATTATAAATTTTATATATATCTTCTTTAATATTATTTAAATATTCATATAATTCATTTTTTGTATTAGTAATAATAAGTAATTCTTTATTATATCTATTATAATTAAATTTAGCATTATATATAAATTGTAAATAATAATTTTTAATATTTATATCTGGAATCATATAATATCTATATTAAGATAAATTTATAGATTGAATTTCATTATTATCTCTTATAACATTAGTATTCCATGTTTCTAAAACAAGTTTTTTTACATTATTAATCATATCTTCGGGTAATAAAAATTCATCATCATCATCAATATCATCTATATTAGTTTTTTCATTAGTAGTTTCTATTTCAATTATATGAGGATATTCAAATACTGATTCTATAATAATAGAATTTAAATCGTTTAATATTTCATTATTTATAGTATTAATATAAATATATTCATTTATATAATCATAAGTAACTATAGGACACATTCCAGGAAGTTTACAATAAAATTTAGAAGATGCTTCTTTAACAAAAGGTATTTCTATAGGATTATTTACTCCTGCTGTTCTTACAGAATGAAAAGGAAGATTATTAGTTAATCTAACAGGTCGTGGAACTTTATTTGTTGTTCTTTTAATTCTAGGTAAATCTAAATCTTCAGTTCCATATAAATCTCCATCAGGAACATCAGTAAGAGTAAGTTTAAATCTTTGTTGTAAAACTTTATCTGTATAATTATTATTTTGATAAGTTCTACGAATTAATTCATTACGAGCATGAATAATACCAAGTTTAATAGCTCTACGTACAGGAATACTATTTGCTTGTTTTATAGAATGAGCAATTTCTGAAATAATTTGATTAATACTAGACATATCATTATATTGTTTATTTTTATGACTCTTATTGGCAAATATAATATTTTCATTTTTATATGCAATAAATATTACGAAAAAAAATTTATAATAGTATAAACACAAAAAGCGACAACATGATTATTATATCATATTGTCGCTTTAATATTAATATAGATACCTCAACCTATATTTTTAAAATAATTCCAAACTTTACCTACGCCTGCATCTTCATCTTTAAACCAAAAATTAATACAAGATGTAATAATTTTATCATCTAATTCTTCTTTAGTAATATCAGCAAACCAATCTTTATATAATTTAATATAATCATGATATTGTACATTAAGAGCAACATAAACGTCCCAAACAGTATTTTCAGAATTTATATTGCGTACATATTTATCATATATTGTTTTAGCATCTGAAATATTATAAAACTCTTTTTTACAAACATTTCCATTTTTATCAGTATGATACATATTAGCAACTTGATATTTAGCATATTCTTCATCAAAGTGAGGACCTTTAATATGCTCATGGAATTTTCTCATAGACTCCCAAAATAATTTAGGATTATTTTTTTCTACATTATCAAATATATGATGAAAACATTCAAAAGAATGAAGAAGTTCTGTACTATTTATTCCAGAAACATTATATTTTTCTATAATAGATTTATAATTTCCCATAACTTATTTCATTAAATTTTCTTTTAATAATTCTATATCATTTGTATCAAAAACTAAATCTTTAGAAAATGAAGGAATAGATATTTTAATAGTTCCATTTCCAATTTCAATTCCATCTAGAATATTATATTTTTTAGCTTGAGCTATAATTAAATTATCCATACTTTCAGACAATATTCCTTCAATATCTATTTTGCCATCTTTATCTTCAATAGGTTTTAATAAATTATCTAATTTTCCAATATAGTTATTAATCAATCTAGCCATATATGGTTTAATAATAAATGAAAAAGGACTATTACTAGCAAATTCTAATATTTTATTATTAGCTAGTTCAACTACTTTATCTATAATTACTTTTCTTTCAATCATAATATATTATTTTTTAATTGATTTAATAAATTCTACGTATGTTAAATTAGGATTTACTTGAGCAGCTATTTGAAATTGTTTAAATAATTCTATTTCTTTATTAGCTTCTTCAATTATTTTATTCTTTTTATCTTGTATATTCTTTAAATGTTTTTCAAGCAATTCTTTCCCTTTAGGGGAAGATGCTACTTTATTTTTAACAGAATTAATAAGTTCTTGTTGTATCATTAATTGTAATTCTTGTTCAATAGAATTATATGTTTCATCTTTAGCAAGAATAGTTTTTTGTTCATTAGTCATACAAGATATTTCTTTATCAATAGTGTCCCATATATTAATTCCACTATTATCTTGTTTTTGTTCTATTTGTTTATTTTGAGATAATTGTTGTTTAATAGTATTTAATTTTTGCATTTCTTGTTCGATAGCAGAAATATATGTATCTGGACTACTTTGAGCTATAGATAATAAAGGGTCTATTTGTCCTAGATTAACTTGATATTGAGGTATCATATTTTTAATGTTTTAATTAATTAATAAAATGTTAGGATAAGAAATTAATCTTATCCTAACAAAATCATATTATTAAGCAGCAGGAGTAGTGGTAGCAGATTGAGCATTGCAAGGATTATAACTAGGATAACCAGTTACAGTAGGAGTGCTAGGCAATACTAGTTCACCAGTAATCATTCGGCAAGTTCTACGCCACAAATTGAAATCAGCATGCTCAGCAGCACGACGAATGTCACATTGAATCAAAGCATCTTGATAAGGACGAGTAGCTTTCAAAATAGCAATTTCAGTACGAAGAGCACCAATTTCATTAGAAAGTTCGTCCTTACTATCACGAGAATATTTATAAAGATCAAAAGAATCTTTATTATGAGCAGCTACAATACCATCAAAACCATTATGCATAGCAGAATATAATCCAAACAATTCACCATTAAGAACATTACGGTCCTCTTGACGAGCAGCTTGAGCGTTATAAGCCTGTTGCCACATAGCACTAGTAAGAGCTACAACATCTTGACATTCTTTTCTTTCAAGATATTGTTCATTTTGAGCAGTAGTAATTTCTCCAGCAATTACAGTGTTATTGCTTCGACCAAATAGGCCAAGACCAGAAAGACCACCATTAAGCATGGAAAGAACAACACCACCAATACCAAATCCGAGAGCAGTCCCGGCAAGAGTTTTAGAAGCATAGTCATGTTTTTTAGTTTCTTCAACCTCAACATAACTTTTACCATTTTCTTTATCAACGAGCATCATAATTTAAACAATTTAAAAGTTAATATTTAGTTTTATAACCGGTTATAGTACAAATATCAGCATAGTTGATAAAAGAAAAGCCACACTTACAATTTTACTTGTAAATGTGGCTATATCAGATATTTAGATTATAATATAATTATAATATAATTTTATTTATGTTTATCTTTATATTCTTTAATACGATACATAACAGCTTCATCGAAATCTTTTTCTCTCCAAGATAATTCTTTAAATCCAACTTCTTTTCTTTCTGGAGGTATAAGACCTAATGCTAAATAATTATCAAAAGTACTTAAACTACAATGTAAAATTTTATCACAAGCATATCTTTTACTTATTCTATGTACACCTCTATTTAAAGTACTTAAAATATTAATAATTTCATCTAATTCTTCTTCAGATTTATTAGTATTTCCAGCATCAATATTATTTACTGTTTCTAAAAGAATATCTCTTAATATTTTTAATTTTAAATTCATGTTTTTTATTAATATGATTATATGTATTAATTATTATAAATATAGCATAAATAAAATAATATACTAAAAGTAATTGTAAATCAGAAATATTTATTTTATATATAGAATCTATATTAGCTATTAATAAATTAATAAAATTTGCTGTTATAATTAATCTATGCCATTTACAAAATCCAAATACATAACTACAAATATAAAGTAATATAGTAGTAATAATAGAATTTCCAAGTAAAAAATCTAAAAAAATACGATGGAATATACATATCAGTAATATAGAATAAAGTATTATTAAATAACATTCCAATCATTTGTATAATTGGCATATATTTTATTAATATAACAAATAACTTTTTCATTTATTATTTCTTTTTACCTCCATTACCATATTGAGGTCTATTAATAGGGGGATTAGGTTTCTTTGGACCAGTAGTACCAGTTCCTCTATTAGGTCTTCCCATATTATTTTATTTTTATTAAGCAGAAGCTATAATTCCTGCATTAGTTAAACTTTGAATTAATTGATTAAGAGTATTTTTTACATCGGCTAATTCTTCAGTACTTACTTCTGCTACAGTCGCCCCTTGTTTCATTAGACCAGCTGTTTCTTTTGAAGCAACATTAGTTAAATCTGAAATAAATTTAATTAATTCATCTTTTTGTTGTTTTGCAATAGGAAGCCCTTCCAAAATCCAATTAAGTTTAGCAATGTTTTTACGTTCTTGTTCGTTCATAATTTTAATTGTTTTAAATTATTTAATATTCGATTTATAACCAATACCTAATTTATTTATAATAGGTCTTAAAAGCCAACTCCAAAATACAGGAGCAAAAATAGAAGAATTTACTAAAACAATATAGTTATTATATCCTAAAATACTATATACTCCAAACATAATTATAGTCGATACTATTAATATAATACGTTTTTGTAAAACAGTAACTATTTTTTCTTTATTTAAATAATCTACTAATTTAATAATAAAATAAGTAATAAGATTTACAGATATAATATAAGAAAAATCAAAATTATTTATTATTTTTTCGGTAATAATATTTATAAAATCCATATTTATTTATTTATTTAAAATTAAACTTACTATTAAAATATTATATTTATTAATATAATAATTAACATTATAATTGATAGTATAATTAATTATATCATATTTTAAATGTTAATATAATAATAATAAATATAACTTACAAATTTTTTAGAATAAATTTTATCATACTAATAAATATAATATTTAAAATTAATACTTATATTATATATAACATTTAATAAATAATTAATTTATTAATATTAATTATTATTTATAATTATTTTATATAATCATTTTTTAATTTATTATATATATATTTTGCCATTTTCCAACTACCATTTGTATTTGGGTGTAATCCATCAACTAAATCTCTTCCAGTTTTATTATTACTTGGATCCCACTCTTCTTTCCAATATGTACCTCCGTATTCAAAATCTCTATTAATGCCACATTCTTCTCCTACATGTATAACAGGCACAGATAAATGCTTAGCTACTTCCGTAATATATCTTTGTTTAATTTCTATTTGAGTTAAATAATCTTTATTAGGATTATAAGAACCTTGAATAGGAGTAAGAATATAAATTTTTGCATTAGGATATAAACTTTGTAATTTTAAAATACAATATCTCATTGCTCCAGCAATAGTTCTTCTATGTTCTTTATAAGTATCACTTTCATCAAACGTAGGTTCTGTTACTTGTATTGGAGTTGTTGAATTTTCATTAAAATGTGAATCTATTTCAACTCTCATTTCATAATCAGTTTTATCTGCTGTAATTGGAGTTGTATCATTTGTTCCAGCTGCAATAATAATAACATTTGGAGCTGTATTATATGTATCTGGATTATTTATAATTTTTTGAACTTGATTTCCTAGTGTATTATTTACGTTATCACCGCCAAAAACTGGATTTCCATCATATATAGTATTTACATAATCTGCCCAATGCGCACCAGATATAGCTAAATTATAATATTTTGAAGGAGACATTAATTGTCTAAGTTTATCTATATAATATCCTTCCGTAGTTATACTATCTCCTAAACTCATAAAGACACAATTATGAATATCTGGATACTCATTTATTATTTCATTAACTACAGGTTTTATAGTTTCTTTATTAATTGGAGTTATATAATCATTTACATTTCTAACTACAGCATAATCTGGAAATTTACTTGTTGAAATAACTATATCTGTTATATAAAATTCTAAATCACTTGTAAGTGTTTTTGATTCTATACCAGAAAAATATACATACAATCCTATAGTATAATTTTTATTTGTTACTCCACTTTTTTTAGCTATAACATGTAAATAATGCCAATTATTATCTTTAATTAAAGACATTATACTTATTGGAGAACCATTAATATCTGTATATTCCATAAAACTATTATTACATAGTAAATGAATATTTTGTAAATTAGAAGTACATTTGTATCTAAAACTTATAGAAAATTCTGGTATAGTATTTTCTCCTACAAAATTTATATCAGTAAATAATTTTGGGTGAGCAAAAGCCTCAAAATTTGTTCCTTCAGGAAAATATCCTTTAATACAATATCTAGATGTTTCATAATCTAATACTCGTTCAATAGTACCTCCAAGCGATGGGTATGTCGAAAATCCAGGAATATTACTTTCAGTATAACCTTTTTCCATATCAGCTCCAACAAATAAATTACTCCATAATATTCCTGTAGATTTTAAAGATTGTAATTCATTACATTCATTTTCTAGAATATTTACTTTATTTTGAATATCTGAATAATCGTTTAATTTTTGTTTAATAACATTAGTTACTCTCCAAGTATTAGAACTTTTATTTAACATAATTTCTATACAATCATCTGGAGATGATGGATTATACCCGAGACCAGCATATATCATTTTTATTTTTATATTATCATTATAATATTGAAATAAAATAGGAGATATAGTATCATTATTATTTCCAGAATTAGCACGACATACAATTAATTTACCATTTTCATAAGCATTAGTAAAGTCGTTTACAGAACCTAATACTTTTTCTATTTCAGCAGAAGTAGAACTTGTCGAAAGAGAAAATATATTTCCAACATAATAAATAGGATTATCAGCAATATTTTCTAATTCTTCCCAAGTTATAGTACTTTCTCCTATACCATCTCTTTTAACAATATTACTTTTACTAATAGTACCAGTTAATGATAACGGAGTATATGTAAATATTTGTGTTATTTGTCTATTAGTTGAAGGTAAACTTGACGCTGCGTTTGCTGCATAATTATTAACAACAGTCAATGTAAAAGTTGCTCCTTGAGGTAAAAAACCATCAGTATCCATATAAACGCCAGCATATTGACCATTATCGATAGCAGCATCTATATTTGCTCTTGTAGCTATACCACTAGATTTTTCACCAAACATTTGTATAGTATTAACTTCTTTCCAAGGAGTCCAATTTTGAACCCTTTCTGTTACGATACAGCTTCTTATAAATTGTTTCGTTTCTCCTTCAATTCTATTGGATAAAATTAATGTTTGACCTATAACCCAATCCTGAGAAGATGTTACAGAAGACACTGTTACTATAAGAAAACCTCCAACATTACCATTTGCATACGCTTTTATTGGTAAATTATCGCCAGAATTAGAATGTATACCATCTAAAAAATATATACCTGAACTGGTATAATTATTCATATTAGAAGAATTATCCCATTTTATAGTATTTTTAAATATTATATTACTTTCTTTTTTTGAATTAGTAATACTAGATATTTCATTATATAAACCATAATTATCTTTTGACGCAGAAATTATTATTACATCGGATAATATACTATTATTATAAATTACATTTTCATAACTTATAGTAAGAATTCCTCCGCCTATTCCTCCAGAAATAAAATATTTTAATCTATTTCCTTCAACATCTTCAAAATATTTAACTATAGTTTCTGGAGATAAAGAAAATAAACCGTTAACATCAGTTACTCCAAATAAATCAAACATTTCTTGTTTATCATGTTCTAATTCATTTGTTATTTGAATTTCTCCTATTAATTTATTAATTTTAGTAGTAGCTGTAAAATTAAATTTTTCATCTATTCCAGCTATTTTTAAACCATCTTTAGTAACAGAAATATATTTTTCACTAGATGGATCAATTTTTATAGATATTGTATTATTTGAAATATCAATACCTTGACCAGAAGTATAAATACCAATAAGTGTAGTAATATCTAAATATATAGGTTCTTTTCCAGCATCTGTATTAAATGTTATAACTAAATATGTTCCTACAGGTCTGCCATCAGGATTTTCAATTAGTTCTACTGTATTTATCATTCCGTCTTTAATAAAATCAGTAGCATCTATTTGAGTAATAATATCATTATTTTCTTTTTTTATAGATATAATCTTATTTTCACGATTATAATTTAAATTTAAATCAGAAATTCTAATTATTTCATCATCTATAATTGATTCAATATTTGTCCATTCTATACCATCACTATTAATAATTAGAGTTCTATGTTTAATTTGAGAAGTATTATAAGTATCATAGTAAAAAACAGTAAAAGATACTTTAGCAGACTCTTGTTTAACGATAACTGGTGTTATTCCAACACCCATTATAGTAATAAATACTTTTTTATCTGTTATAGCTTGAATAACATCTTTAAATGAACCTATAATTTCTTTAATACGTTGCGCTGATTCATTACTTAATAATCCAATATCATTTAAAACAAATAAATTATTTTTTCCATAAGATTCTCCATTTAATAAAAGTTCTTTAGTATCTGTAGAAAAAAATAATTTATCTCTATGTATATTATCAGGATCATAATTTGATTTAACATCTCTAAATAATAATCCTGTAAATTCTTCTAAATTAAGTTTCATAATATTTATATTATTTTTTTAATGCCAATTTATAATTTTATTTATTAACGAACTAACTTTTTTATTTTGAACTGCATTAATAGATTCAGTATCTAAAGATTCATCTACATTAATTAAAGTTTCTGTTGTTATACTAATTATTCTATCCCAACTATTTGTATTAATATCTATTCGTATGAAATAATTATGTTTAGTTATATTATTAGTATTAAATACTAAATAACTAATTTGACATATAGAACTATCTATCCCAACTATTGAACAATCTAAAAGTTTATTATCGCCTATGATTAACTTATTAATATTATTTTTAAATGTACTAAAATTTCCTAATTGAGTAGTAATATTTTCAGATGTAGATTCTTCATTTAATTTATATAAATTTCCTGGTATTCTATATATATCGTTTGAATTAACTTCAATACTAAATATATTCCAATAATCCGTATTATTAATGTCTATATTTTTAGGTACTTTATTTTTTGAGATATATGTTTTATTATTATAATATACTAACGATAAAATATCATATTCTTTAGAAGAATCCCAATTACCTTCGCTAGTTAAACTTACTTTTCCAATAATTCTTTCAGATGAAGTTATCATATTATTTATAATTAAATCTCCGTTATTTAATGTAAATGTATTTGTATCAGAGTCTTCTTTTAAATGTAAATATCCATCATTTTCTACTTCTATTATAGGTATATCATTATCACAACTCAGTTTTGCTTTTAAATAACCTCCATCAATATATACATAAGTTTCTTGTTGACAACAATCTGTTCCTTTATAAATAGTATTTATTTGGGATTTTATAAATTTTATTAATAAATCAGCTTCTTTATCTTTACCTAATTTTTTACAAGCAATAGCAGATTGTAATGTATTCCAACAATCAATTATTATTTTATTATTACCTTTACAAACATAATTACAATCTTTAATAATAGATTTTCCTACATTAGACATTAAAATAAGTAATTTATGATATATACATACATATTCTTTAGGTATAGTTAAATATACATATTCTATCTCACTCATTTACATATTATTTATATCGTTTATAATTGAATTTATATTATTTAATTGTTCTATAGTAAATAATTTAGAATTATCAAGGCAATGTATTAGAATAGGAATTATCATATTAATAATATTTTGATTTCTTCCATTAATAAAACCAAAATCCAATAATTTAATTAGATTTACTCTATTATTTATATCTCTTATAATTAATTCATTTTCCATTTGTATGACATTTTTTCATTATATAAGAAATATATCCTCCAATTCTTATATTTACTTTATTATTAATATTATAAAGTTTTTCTTCTTTAGAAAACTTAGAATTATAAATAATACCAATTATATCATTTTTTATATCTTCTTTCCATTTTGGATTTAAATAATTAGCTAATTTATATAAAAATAAATTATTATATAATTCTTCATAATAAGAATCAACTATATTATTAATATTATCTATAATATTTGTTTTATTATATTCTATATGATTAGTAATTATTATAGAAGTAGAATATTTAATTAAAGAATTGGCGAAAGATTTAACTGCCGCTTTTATTGCATAATCTCTTTTTTCATCGGCATCATTTAATATATCCTTAGTTATATGATCTAAAAAATTATTTAATTTTCTAAAACATTCTATTATTTCAGAACTTATTTTTCCATGCTTTAATTCTTTTCTAGAATCAATAATTTTAACTATAATAAGATAAACAGCAACAACTATTCCAGGAAGTATTCCTTCTTTAAGACCTTCGGTTAACTCACTCATATTAAACTAAATAGAACTATCACTAATAATATAATGATAGTTCTATATTTAAATTAAAAAATTATTTATTCATAATTGTTTTACAAATAGTTTCAAATGTGGTAATAGCACTAGCTCCTGTTGGGAAAGCAACTTGTACAATTTGGTTAATTACTTCATCTTTTGTTTTTACTTCTCTAGGTTCAGCAAATTTCATTGTAAAAATAGTATATCCTGTATCTGCTGAATTAGGTTGAGCTAAAGGATCCAAAGGATATTTAGGATATAAAAGATTTACATCATCTTGATATGTATATTCAATACCTGCGTCAGCTGCAGCTTTATTAGCCAAATCTGCTACGTATTTTGCATCTCCATAAGCAGGAACTCCAGAAGTTGTTTTAGTTACTGCTACTCCAGACAACATATCTGCAGGAATAATTTCATAATCTATTCCAGTAGCATTAGCTGAAATGGTAATTTTTGCACTAGAAACTGAGGCTGTTACTCCAGAAGATTCAGAATTATTATTAATAACATCTTTTAACTTAGTAGCTAAATCTGTTGCTGCAATTGAAGTATCTTTTACATAAACAGATGCAGTCCATTTATTACGTTCATTAAATTTAACCCCCTTTAAAGCAACAATGATTGAATATTCTCCAATAGCTACTGGAGCAGGAATAGTAATATCTGCTGAAAATTTCTTAGCTGCTTGATATACTCCTTTAGTATAAGAAAATTTATTAATGTGCATAGGAATAACTACAGGACCACCATTTTCATCTTTACGCTTAAGTACAAGCATAAAATGTTTAAAATTTTCACTTCCTGTACTAATCGCGGTAAGTATATTTTTAGCAGGAGTAGCATCGTCTGTTTTATTATAAAAAAATCCAACAGCTCCTTCAGACATTCCAGAAATAGTAGCTTGAGTATTATAAGCTATATTTCCACCTAAAATAAATTGTCTCATATTGTTATATTATTTTTAATGTTAAATTATTATGTTTAAGTCTTATTTTCAATATTTTGACCTATAGAAATATTATATTTTTTAACTGCTAATTCTACTATTTCATTATGCAAATATTCAGGTAAATCACAATCAATATTATTACTTCCTGAAACATCATATTTTACAATAGCAGGATTTTTAATATAATTTATTTTAATATTAGTTATTTTTTCAGTATTTTTTCCAGTAAATATATTAGCAGTAAATTTTTCGTTTTGATTAGATAATGTAATGATTGGTTCATTTTTAGTAGCTGTAGTACAATAATCAATTAATGTTTCAGCTAATTTATCTGGTTCTATAAATCTACAATGCACATATTTATCGGAATTTTCATATTTAATATAAAAATTTGTATATATCATTACATTATCCAGATTAATATCCAATTGAAAAGGATCAGTAACATTTTCAAAACTAGCATCTATTTCTTCAGTATTATATAAAGTTCTTAAAGAATTTATTGGACTAATTGGAGTACTTTGAGGAAGTACTCCAATTTTAATAGAATTTCCAACAGTATTATAAAGTATGCTTCTACATTTTTCTATAATTGCTGCGTTTAAATATGTATCAATAGAGTGTGGAAGAATACCTCTAACAAGTTGTAATCCCATTGCTTGTCCAAAAGTTCTAAAAGTATTGTGCATTTCAATTATATCCATATCAAATATTTTTTAATTTATTTTGATAAGCTACAACGATAGAATTATTCTCCGGATTTTTAAACCAAGCAATAGCTTCGTTCATATTTGCTCCAATAAATTCTCCTTCATTGGTAGTAATGTTTTGATTATATTGTGAACGAACTAATTCACCTCTAGCAATTAACATTTCTATAGTTGCAATTAATTTATTATCCTTATTATAGAAAATTTTATTAAACTTAGTTGGTTCTTCTGTACTAAATTTATCAAGTTTAATTTCTCGATCAATTCTAGATTCTGCTAAAGAAGAAATAACAGGAAGATTATAATTAACACAATATTGAATATAAACTGCATCAAATAAAGAATCATCAGCCAAACAAGAAACATAATTAGCTTTAGCTTTATTAATTTCATGTCTTTGTTTTCTAAGTCTTTCAGCTTCTTTTTGATCATCTTTAAAATAAAAACGAATAGAAGAATCAGCATTAATTAATGCCATATCTTTTGCTACATCACTATATAATAAACAATGTCTATACATAAGATATTCTTCTACATTTAAAGGATAACCTAAAGTACATTTAGTAGTTTCCAAAGCATTTAAAGCATTAATTTTTTGTTTTAAAGCCTTTTTAATATTAGAAGTTCCTTGTCTATTAGAAGAAAGATATTCTTGTTCAATTTTTTCTTCTTCTTTCTTAATTTTATAATAATCTTTTTTATGATAATAATGAAAACTAGTATCAAATTGTTTTCCCAATTCATCTACAGGGATTTTAATATTATTCAAATATTGTTTAACTCTTTGAATAAAAGAAGGGTCTGAAGGCGACAAACCAACAATATTTGGAAAATAAGTTTCAACTTCTAATTTATTTGAAGAAAGAATTTTAGAAGAATTACAACAAGAACCTATATAATCTCTTCTTTTAGGAAGAACTTTATCATTTGCTTTTCTATATAAAGAAGTACTTTTTACTAAAGCAATAGTTACACTACGTTTATCTGTATATTCGTCATTTGAATTATAATCTTCGTTAAAATTATCTTCTACGGTAGATTCTTTTACAGAAGAATTATTATTTGTTTGATTATTCTGTTTAGATACTTCAGAATTTGGTTTATTAAATCCAAATTTAATTTCTTTGTCAGAATTATTTTCCATAACTTAATTATTTATAAAATTACAATTTACATTTCAATAAGAACATTTTGGTAGAATTGTTTACTTGCAGACCAATAGAAGATTTAACTTCATATCTAGCCATATCTACTTCAGTAGCTGCATGATTGGTATTAGGCAATCCCCAACAAGCAGGAATATCTGTCATACCTTCAATAACTTTAGCTTTATAAATTTGTCCTTTTTGACGAACAATACGAACATTTCTTTGACCTTCATAAGAGCTAAAATCAATAAATGCAGCCTGGTGAGAAGTAATAGGAAGACCACTTCTGGGGTGGATTTCTCCATTTTGTTTAGCAGCTTCAGCAATAGTTCCTTTATCAAAGAATGAACAATGCTTAACTGTAACAGTATGACCATCAACTGTTTTATATTTTCTAAAATAAGCACCGTATTCAAGATTATCTCCCATACCTTGAATTTCTTTATCACCAAGAGGAGTAAGGAAACCATTTTCTTTAGCATCAGTTTTCATAGCCTCATCAAAATCTTCCATGAAACCTTTACCTGCCATAAGAACAATATTCATAATACCACTATCTGTATCTCTATCGATAACATCTCCAACAGTACGTTTAATTTTATTCAAAGTAAGATATTCACCATAGGTATCATAATTAGATTCACGACAAATTTCAAGCATACCAGAAGTATGAGGAATAGGTTTTCCATTATCCCTATCTTTCAAACTAATTTCGCCATTAATATTGCGATTGTATTCAGCAAGCCAAAGACGTTCTTCGTTCATTACACGCATATTAATATTGAATTGTCGCATCTCTTCATTAATCCAAAGTTTATTAGAACCGCCGCTTTTATCTTTAAATTCATATTCAGTAATAACATTGGCCAAGTTACCAGCAATTTCTTTAGAATATCTATGGAACTCAAGTTGAGAAGTCATTTTACCGGGCCCCATAGAATTACTTCTATTACCTTTAGAATAAGATTCAGAAACAGTAGGAGCACTCATACTCCAATATTTTCCAACTTCTAGCAAACTATTATCTACAAATGCACTAGGATTAGGATTTGTAAGTTTTACTAAATAGGCATATCCATAAGGAGATTCTCCAAGATCTTTTTGAATACGAAGTTGAGTTTTACCATCAGGACCGATAAGACCATATTGTTCAATAAACCAATGAGTAGAAAAATGTACTTCAAATTCAGCACCACCTTCTCCAGGTTTAGTATTACTTGTATTAAAATAAGTAACCATATCGGTAAATTTCATACGACCCATAGTTGACCATGTCCATTGTACAGTAGCAATATCAACAGTTCCTGCTTTACCTTGACCTTCTGTCATGAATGTAAGAGGAAAACGGTCATCGTCCATTCCAAAATTGTACGTAAGAAAATTGTTAATTTCTACAGGTTTTTGCAATTGAAGATAAGAAATACTTTCCTCATTAGAATATCCTCTATCTTCATATTTTCCCTGAGAAAGAACTTTCATTTTATAATACATAATTCAATCTGTTTAAATTAATTAATAACCAAATTCAATTTCTTTATTCTTTTTATTGTCAATTTTAGGTTTAGTTATTCTAACAGAATTAGTTTTTTCTTTAGCCTTTAAACGTAAATTATTAACATTTTCTTTATTAATAGCCATATTTACTAAATTAGAATAATTTCCACCAACAAATTTTAAATAAGCTCGAAGAATTTCATCATCTCTTCTACTTTCAGGAGTTTCATCGTTTAATGCTTTTTGATAAGCAGATAGACCATTTTCATCAACTCTATATATCCAATTAAAAAAATCTTCAGGAGTGGCAGATATTTTTCTTCCGTCTCTATTAATTATAATATTTTCTGGTATTTTATATCCAGCTATTGTTCTAGACTTAATAACATCATGTACTCCGTCCCAGTATTTTTCTAATTTTTTTATATTTTCTTCTTCTTTTTCTCTAGCTTCTTCTGCGAGTTGTTCTCTATATTGTTTATCAGATTCCTGCAAACCAGCCAATTCTTCTTTAGCAGTTGTAAATAAAGTACCAGAAGATTTAAGATATTGAATATAATTTTCAACATTTCCTTTTCTTCCTTGCTCTTCCCAAGCACTTCTAATAATAGCTTCTTGTTGAGCTTCATTAGTTTCATCAATAACAATATTGCTTCTATCGGGTATTTCGCCAAATCCTTTTAAAGAATTTCCATTAGCAATATAATAATCTAAAACATCAGACAATATAGGATAACGTTCATAAAGAGTATTTATAGCTGTTTCATAATGTTCTTGTTTAGAATTTTCAATAACAGCATTTATATAATTAGTTATACCTTCTACATTATTTTCAAAAGTTATAGGTTGGTCATTTTCATCAACAATAGATACTCCTAATTGTTTTTGAATATTATCAATATTTATATCATTATTATCGTCAATTTCATCAAATTCACTAAGATAATTATCTACATCTTTAGCCTCTTTAAAAATATTCCCGCTCTCATCGAGCATATTACCATTATCATCAATAGTATATTTTTTATCTGCAATTTCAATAATACTACCAGGAACTAATTCTCTTTTTTCAGTATCTTGTACTTTATCTTTATCATTATTTCCTGCATCATTGTTATTATTTTCAGAAGAGTTATTACTAATTTCATTGTTACTTATATTATCAACATTATTATTTTCTATATTACCAGTATCTAAATTAGTTTTATTTTCTTCATTACTTACTTCATTGTCAAGATTAACATCATTGTTACTTACATCTTGACCTTCACCAAAATCAAAATTCATATCTTTGTTATTTTAAGGTTTAATACTATTACGAATATAAAATTATTTTATAAATATATCAATAGCAATATCTACATTAGTAGAAATATTATATTATATATCCGCATATTTATTTATACTGCTATACAATAAATTATAAAATATAAAGCTAAAAATAGCTATATTTAAAAATGGCATATATAAATTATTTCCCATATAGAAGATAATAAATCAATAAGCTAAAAATAGCTAATATAATTTACTTTATCGACTATACAGGAAATAACTAAATCAGATACCAATTTCAAATAATATATTATTTTTTACTTTTTACATCATATTTATTTTTATTTTCTTGAGCAATTTTAAGTTTAGTTTCTATATCTTTCATTTTAATTTGTCTATCTCTTTCTTTATTAACAGTATCTAAAATATTTCTTTCTCTTTCAGCATTTAATTTTTCTTGTTCAATTCTAACTTTAGCGTTATTTAATCTATCATTAATATCATTTTTCATACTATTAGTAATATCAGCATTATAGCTAATCATGTTTGCATCAGCCCTAATTAATTCTATCTGTTGATCAATATATCCTTCAAGTTCTTTAGTTTTACGATCTTCTTCACCTTTAGCAGATATTTTTCTTAATTCAAACTCTTGTTTCATTTGTTCTAATTCTTGATCCATCTGCTTCATTTGTATTTCATAATTTTCTTTTTGTTCTTGATACTTTTTGATTAATTTAGTAATAGCAGCGACATTATCTCCAGTAATAGCAGCAATAGCCATTAAACTATCCCCATTTTGAGAAGCATTAAATGCAAATTGTTTAAGTTGGTCTAATTTTTCTTTTTCTTTAACAGAATTTTTTGCTTTAATAACATAATCCGCATATAAATGTTTTTCAACATCTAAACTAACATATTTAATATTATCGTTATTATCTTTATAAGAAGTATCTAATCCATCAATCCAGGCTAATTTAGAATAATCCATATCTCTAGCATAATCTCTTTCTCTTAAGCAATCCATTATAAATTCTATTATAACACTTCCCATAGAACCTCTAGTAATCGCTTCTTCAGTAATACCTTTACCTGCACTATTAGCAATTTCTCCATATCTTTGCGGAGTCATATCGACTTGCATATTTGCAGTCTGTTGTATTTCATTTAGCAAATTTCCAAGTTGAGTCAAATAATCTCCAAATGAAGCATTTAACATTCTAACTTGTTGTGCTCTTAACATACCTTGGTCATTAGTATCATCTATATATAGTATACCATCAGCTATCATTTTATATATAGTATCTTCTGAATTTTCTCCTAATAAAGATTTAGCAATTAAAAGAATATTTAATTTATTTTTAGCAATTACCATTTCTCTATGATAAGAAACAATATTATAAAATACTTGAAAAGGAGTTACAATTTCTACTATACTAAATTTACCAAAACCAGGAAGTAATTCATTTATACCATTATAAGGTAATTTACCATTTCTATTATAATGAATAGCTCTAGCTCCATAAGGATATATAGCATCATTTCTTCCACCAATACGAATACTTTCATAAACTTGTGGTTCATAAACATATTCTATTGATAAATCCCCTGTAGAGGGATTGAATTGATAATCATCGTTTTCTACTCTAGTATCTATAAGTCCAATTTCATTAACATAAGTTACTATAGCTTTTCTAGCTTCACCTCTCCAAACTACATGCCAAACATCATATAAATCTACATTAGTATCTCTCATAATATTTGGTGTCTTTCTAAATAGTTCTCTATCTTCCATAGAATATTTTTTACATATATCAGGAAAATATCTCTCATAAGTAGTAAACATTAAATCTTTAGTATTATCTATAGATTGCTTTGCATAATAAGTATTTAAAAATTCTCTTTGGTTATCATCTAAATAATCGTCAAATTCATCTACTATTTGTTGATATGTAAGTTTTCTTCTACACACAAACATATCATCATCTTCTCTAAATATATTATCAGTATTAATAGGATATGCATCAATAGGAGCTATATTTCTTTTTATTAGTTTAGTTCCAACAACGTCACTATATGTATAACATTCTCCAAAAGTTACAAAATCAAAATAAGCTCTAGCATAAAATAAAGTATCTTCTGTAATATCTCTAATAACATTAAAAATTTCTTGTCCTTGAGCACTTATATCATCAATATAATTTTCATTAAATTCTTTAATAAAATTTTCTATATCTAATGATTGATTAACATTAAATTCTTTAGGATCATTACCTTGATTTATCCATTGTTGATAACTTTCTTGTATTTTAGCAGCTATTTTTTGTTGTACTAATATAGATAATTCTTGTTTTAATTTAGCATTTTTACTAAGAATAACTTCCGGATTGTTAGCACTAACAATAAAATCGTGAGGATTTTTTATATATTCACTAACATATCTTCTAATAATTCCTTTCATTAAATCATAATTACGCATTGTTGCAGGAAATCTTTTATATTTTTCCTGTGTAGCGTTATAAGGATTTAATATTTTTTTATAAAATTCATCTGGAATTTTACCATTTAAAATATTATATTTAATTTCTATATTAGTATCATTTCCTCTATTATTAACAGCTTGCTGTATAATCCAATCACAACAAGATGCTGCCCAAGCATCATCTTTTTGACTAGTCGGAATACGTTGTAAAGGAAAATCATAACTTTGCAAATTACTTCTCATACTATTATATTTATATTTTAATTAATATTTATTAAAACCATTCTCTACTTAATATATCATTTTTATCAATATTTTCTGCTGTTAGAGGTTTTCTATTTTTTAGCTCTTCTTCTGCATGAAGATTCATTGCTTTCCATTCAATACCTCTTAATAACATAGATGAAACTCTATCATAATTACCTTTTATTCCCCATTTTTTTAATTCAAGTATAGTTTGATAATCGTATATTCTATGAAAATTTCTTATAGGATTACCTTCACTATCTTTTCCTATTTCTTCATAAAGAAATTCTTTAGTTAATCGAACACAATCTAGTTTATGTTGCTCACCAGATATATTATATCCATAAGTAGTATTTATTTTTCCTTTAAAAGTAGGATCAAAAACTTCTAAAGGTTCACAAGATAAATATTTTAAAGCATTCCATTTTCTAAAATTAGAAACAGTTTCACCACGATTTATTTCGACATTTGTTGTTCCAACACAATTATAATATCTAGCTAATAAATAACATATTCTATCAGCTTCTTCAAGAGTATCAGGTCTTCCATAATAAGTACAAACAAGTTTTTGTTTATATCCATTAAGATAATGAGGATTCATCCAAACTTCAATACTATTATGAGAATGTTTTAAAGTAATTTCGTTTTTATTTTTATCAACACCAACAGGGTCATAAGTAATACTATATAATCCTTCTGGTATTTGTTTAATAATTTTACCATCTGATCTAGTAACATCTACATATTCTGGGGGAAACCATCTTCTAATACAACCATGAGGATCTTCATGTCCTTTTCTAGGAACTCCTACTATATAATCATATGTTTTCTTATTTTCAGAATGTAAACGAGCATTAGATTTAAATACAACTGTGCCATTATCTTCCATTTCAAGCATACCATCTACATAAAAATGTAAATCAGTATCAACTCTTAATCGCTCTTCCCATGCACTTAATTCCTCAGAACTAAATATATTTTCAGATGCACTACTAAAAGATTCCGCAGGAAAATTAGCATATTGTCCTAAATAATTAATATAATCAGAATATTTTTTAACAGTTTCTTTTTTTCTTAATCTTTCTCTTCTAGAAATTTCTAATCCTATTAAAATATTACTGTTACCATTTTCATCTACTCCTTTTATACCATTTATATCTCCTTGTAATCCCCAGCAATAAGGTTTAAAAAATCCACAAGTTTCATTTCTGCAATCTCTATCCCATACATTTTCAAAAGGCATAAAATTAAAACCTTTTACATCATAAAAATTTTGTTCAAAAGTTTGCATATTTCCAGAAGTAGCAGTTCCCCAAGCACATAACATACCAGTTGTATAAGCCCCAGTTCTCATGGCAGGTTCAGTAACATTCATAAAATCATCAAAATTATCCATAGTAGAAACCTCTTCTACTTTAACTTTAACAGCATCTTTACCAATAGCGCAATCTGGATTATTTGCAGCACTAACACTAATAAGAGCGGAACGCCAAGATTTATCTGCTTCTACTCCAGTTGGTAATTTATATCCTAATCTAAAATCAGATTTAACTGAACTAAATATACCTCTAACAAAAGGAGTATTTTCTTCATAAAATTTTAAATCATTTACAGCAAAATCAGTTAAACCTCCAGTTTGAGTAAGATACTTTTTATCCACAGCTACATGAATAACAACTTTTCTACTTTCACAATTAACAGAATTTGCACTATCAGCAGCCATCATATATGAAAACCCACCACGACGAGTTTTATCAATAATTAAATGAAAACCATTTTTTTCTGCAAATTCCATTACATGAAATATCCAAAATTGACTATCAAAGAATTTAGGAAAATCATAAGTTTTCTTACCTGTAGCTATAATTCCATTTTTAATAGTAGCTTCATTTAATTGTTCAATTCTACAATAATTTAAAAAATTATAATGACTACCAGTAATTCTTACATTATGAATAGTACCATTAGGATCCATTAAACATGGAGCTGAAAAACCATGTTTTCTTCTATATTGTTCTCTTTTTCTAAATTGTCTATGTGGAATAGAATCAACTTTATAATTAGTATATTTTCCTTTATTCTTTTTATAAAATGTAGCAGCCTCATAAAACAATTCAGTATTAACAAATTTCCAACCAGGTTCTATATTCATTAAAAATCCGCCACTATCTCCTATTAAAAATAAATCATCATCATCAATATAACCAGCATCTTTTGCATGTTTATATCGAGATGATTTATTAGGTTCGTTAATATAATCTAAAAAAGGATAACCTGTATTCATATAAATTAATTTATAAATAAACTAATAATTATAGCTAAAATAGAAGCTCCAGCAATTCCTCCAAAAATTTTAGTTTTTGTTTTTTCTTTATCTAATTCATTTTTAATATTATTATTCAAATCATTTGCTTTACTTATTTTATTTTGAAAATCATTAATGATAAGTTGTTGTTCATTAATATATTTATCTTTTAACTGTATAATAGAATCTTGTTGTTTATTAATTTCTAATAAATATAATCTTTCTATCATTTTAACATTAGCTTGTTTAATAAGATAAATAGGAATTACCGCAACTGCTGTATCTGTTTGTATTAAATCCCCTGTAGAGGGAATAGCATTATCATTCGCTAATACTAAGGATTGTAAATTGTTTAATAGCATCGCTATCACTAGCATTAATAGCTTTATTTTTTTCATATTCAAATTTCTTTTTAATTTTAATAATAGTAGAATCTTTTTTAATAATATTATATTGAATAGAATCTAATATTATTTTATTATACGATGTATCAATAGGTTGTATATCAATATTATTATTTATATATTTTTTATTTCCAATATAATATCCTGTAAAAAAACATATAACACAAAATATAAAGATTAAAATTATTTTATACATGTTTACCATATTGCATAAGATTATATTTAAGTTCATCACTCCATTTTCCAGTAACAGTCATCATAAGTACTTGTTGAGCAATATTAATTGCTGTAGTTCTTCCAGCATTAACGCAAGTATCAAATAATTGATGAGCAATATCTTGACTAGGAATATCATCTAATTCAAGACAATCCCAATATTTTTCTTTATATAATTGTTTTGCACTTTCAGTTAAATTAGAATCTTTTTTAAGAATAGAAGTAATACCTTTAGTTCCATATTTCTTTTTAATTTCATCAATAATTTTCCAACCTTTCCAAGTAAAATTATTCTTACGACTAATACCTAAATAAGTTTCTCCTCCTGCATCATCTGGATCATTAACATATCCACCTTCAGCGAGTATAAGTTTATCAAATTCTATATCAAAGTTTGCCATAATATTTTATATTTAAAAATTAATTATTTCATCTAATAATTCATTTGATTCTCTAATTAAAAATTCTTTATCGTCATCATTAGCATTAATTATCGACCAGCATTTAATAGTTTTCCAAAAAGGAATAAACAGAAAATTACATTTAATTTGAATACTTATATTATATTCAAAAGAATAAATTTCGCCAATTCCATCTTTAACATTAAATATATATTCTTCTTCTATAATTCTAAAACTATTTATTTTTCTTAATATTTTCATAATTTAACTGTTTAAAAAAATTATTATTTATATAATAGTTTATTAAGTGTATTATTAAATTCAATTAATAATTCTTCTTTTGAAAGATTTTCTCCATACATACTACAAAAGTATTTATTATTTTTATATATAATATAATGAGTTGAAAAATAATCATTATTTTTAATTTTTTCTGATATAAAATTATCTAAAGATTTATCTACTTTAATAGTAATATATCCAACTTCATAAATATCACCATTTATTTCTTTTTTAATATCTTTATACACATATTTACTCATAATTTATATTATAATAAAAAAATCATTAATCATTTAAAACTCTATTAATCCAACCTCTTAAATATTTTATATTATTTCCTTTTGCAGCTATATTATTATAATATTTAATTCTTCCTAATTTGTATTTTGCTACAAATAAATCTTCTCCTAAACTATCTCTTAAATAATTTAAACTATCTTTTGTTATTTGCAATTCTCTTTCTAAATTAATTATTTTAATAATATTAGCTTCATCAGATATAGTATCTTTAACAGGAATATAAATTATTTCCTTCTCTACAGGGGTTTGATTACAAGCTGTTATTACTAATGTAATCATAAATAAAATTATAATTCGTTTCATAATTTAATCAAATAAAGATTTATTTCTAATTCTTGATGCAACAATTATTTTTTGTCTATCTGATAAAATATTACATATATCATTTTTAAGATATTTCATTTTATGCAATGTAACTTTTTCAACAGGATTACTTTTAATATGATATAAACCGTCACTAAATCTTTTAGGCATTCCATAATCGTTAAGAACAAAATCTGAATCTATATGACAAAGCCATAAACCAGCACAAGGAATACCTAATATATGTTCAACCATAAAAGCATATAAAGAAAGTTGTAAATTATATATAGAACCATTACAATTGGGAAGACTATTTACAGGAGGAAGTAAAGTTTCTTTTTTAGGAATCCAAATATTTGTTTCTTGATGTGGAATACAACTTTTATCTTTTTTATAATAACCAGATTCAAATCTTAATCCTCCTCTATTAGTTTTCCAATCACCTATTACAAATTGATCATCTCTTATACATAAAACATCGATAGTTCCAGATATTAAAAAATCAATTAAAAATGCACCAATTTCTGAATATATTTTATAACCAGCATTTGCATAATATCTTAACACTTTATAAATATCTTCATATTTATTTTCAGTAATATCAATAAATTCATTAATATTTAATTCTTTAACATGAAAATTAATATTAGGAATATCAGCAACAGTAATCATTTCTCCATTATCTTTTATCATGTACTTAACTGCATTTTTAAACATAGAAGAATTTCGTATTCCATCTTCTAAGTTATTATGAGTTTTAGTACCTCTAAAACATGCTTCTTGAGTAATAGTATCCCATTGTTTAGAAAGTCGTTTTTTAGAAATATTAAGTTCTTTTGCTTTTTTCTCAAGCCAATATTCTTTATTAAATTTAGGTTTATAATCATGTAAAAGAGTAGTAGCAGATTTATATTCATTTCCAAAAGTATCTGTATATTTATGACCTTCTTCTTGGAATATAAGTCTTACATCATTATATCTTATGTCTTTTAATTGCAACATATTTTTTAATATATTTAGATATTTCTATATTTAAATCTATAAGTTCATTTATTGTTATAGGTGGTGATACAACATGCATATTATTATTAAAAATATCAAAATCTATAACAATTCCTTTTTCATCAATATTTTGCGATGTTCTAATAACATTTTCTTCTGTTAAGGTAATCATATTTTATATTTAAATATTATTCTTCATCTGCGTCCATAGAACTAAGAATTTGTTTACCACCACGAGCAAACTGTTCTTCTTCTTCATTTCTAAGATTTTCATAAGCCACTCCAAGAGCTTTAATCAAAGATGGTATTTCTGTTATTTTTTTAGTAACAGAATCAATAAGAGTTAAAATTTGAGTTATATCATCATCTCCAATAGCATTAGAAAGTTTTTTATTAAGTAAATCATTAATTTTATTAGCAGCAATAGATACTAAATGAACAGATTTATGAAGAGCTTCTAATGCAACTCCAGCTTCAGTAATATTCTCTTTATAATATTCTTCGATTAATGTTTTAACTAAAGAATCAGGAACATAATCGGAAGGAAGATTAAAATTTTCTATAGCCATTTTAAGAGCTTCGTCATCTGTAAGTCCTTGTTGTCTTGCTGGACTTTTAGGATCTCCTAAATAATAAATAACTCCGGCTTCAGCTATATATTTTCTTTTATCTTTAGTAGTATCTCTTTGCCATAAAAGAGCTACATGTTTTCTTATAATTTGACGAATACTAGGAGCTTTTGGCATACCTGTTTCATCAATAGTTAGCATGCTTTCAATATTTAATTTAGCACTCATATTTTAATATTTAAGAGATTTATAATGTTCTTCCCATTCATTATCAAAAGGAACTTCATTCATAAGATAAATAGAATATATATACATTTCAGCATAAGATTTTCCTAAATTAGAAAATAAAGTTTCATATTTATTTTTATTTTGAGCTTTTATTTTTCTAAAACGTATTTTATCTTTTTCTTTTTTATCTTCAGTTTCTTTAATTAAATTAATACTACTTCTAACATGATCTTTATATTCTTCTTTAGTCATATATTTTCTAGCTATTCTAAATGTGGCATATTGACTTTTAATAGCTTCTTTTACAGGATTTTTACGAATATTACCTATATTAGGAATATTTACAATTTTATTTTTTCTAAGATTTTCAGAAGCAATTTTTTCAAGATTACCGATCATATCTTCATATAATCGGTAATCTTCTTCAGACAAATTCATATTATTTAATATGTCTTGCATATTAATTACTTCTAAATTATTAAGATTGCTCATATTAAATAATAATAGTTTACGATATTAATTAGCTTTTATTCAATTCCCTTTAAAGGAATTCATTCAATTATTGTCTGTATCTTTGTTTAAAAAAGGATCAATAAATGCAACATTACGTTTAATAGAACCTTTTATATCACAAATAGGAACAATTTTAAATTCCATTATAATAATTTCAGGAGAATTACTTTTAACTAATCCATTATTCATTTTTTTATCAATAACAATTCCAGTATAATCTTTATTATAAATAGATTTAATTAATTCCGGATCTTGTTTAAAATAATTGGCAGCATTATTTGTAGAAACTCCAGTATTAATAGATACATGATTACCTCTTTCTAAACTACTTCTATCAATAAATATTTTACTACCAATTTCCGCATGAATTGTTTTAGCATCTTCATCAGAAATTTTTGCTAAAATAGGAGTAATACTTAAATCACTATTTTTAGGATTATTAATCATAGTAACAAAATCAAATATTTTAGTTCTAGCACATAATGCAACAATTGCATATTTATCTACTAATGAAACATTATCTGTTAATTGTTTTAAATATTCAGGAGTAATTTCATCAATAGAAGTAGGAAATTTAATTCCATAAGATTTCTTTTCACTTTTAACTAACAACATAATTTTAATTGGTTTTAATAAGTTAAACAAAATTATTTTTACAATTAGGTTTATTTACTATAAATTCAATTTCTGTTGGAACATCTATACCACCTGTTTTAAGTTTATTAAATTTATCTATCATATTATTAATATTAAGAAAATATTTTTCTCTAATATAAAACTTATATTTTAAAATAACAAATAAATTAATAATAAAATTTTATTTATAAATATATACTGTTATATATTTTCATGTACATTATATACGTGCGTGCGTATATACACGTGCGCGAATAATATGTATAATATATTTATATATTATATATTATATTATATATTATCTTATATTATATATTATATAGAACATTGATTATTATTTTTATCTTTAATTTCAATAATTATAAATTTAGCATTATTAATATCTTTATTTTTTAATTTAATATTACTACAAATAGAAACATTATTATTTACATCAATATAAATTAATTTTTTATCTCTAAGAGAATATAAAATTCTAAAATAATTAGTACAAGAAATACTATAAATTTCTTTAGCTTTTTCTCTAGCTTCTGGAGAATAAACATATCCTCCAAGTTCCATAATAATATTTAATAAATTTCTTTCTGCTTCTTTTAATTTATATATACCAGCAATTATATTAGTATAAATTTCTAATTCATTTTTATAATCTTTAGCAATAAGTTTAATAATATCGTTATTACTAGCATTATGTAAATTAACTTTATCTACATAAATAATTTCTTTTTGTCTATTATCAACTTCAATATTCATATTATCAATTTTTGGTAACTAATATATTCATTTTTTGGTAATAATAAAAGAATATATAAAAAAATTTTATTATATTTGACTATTATTAATTTTAAATATAAACATAATATGATTATTAAACAATATCTTATAACTTGTGATAATTGTCTTAATTTTATATGTACGCTAGAATTTAAACCTTCTAATAAAGATATGAAAGAAGATCATATAATTACATATAAAGATAAACAATTTTGTTGTAAAGAATGTCTTGAAGAATATAAAAAGAATATTAATAATAAATGAAATATAATTATGAGTAATAAAAGATTTTATAAAATAAACATTAATAAATTAATTAATATTAAACAAAGAAAATTAGTAAATAATAAAGATAATATCAATAATTCTTTATTAAATATTATATATAACTATGTAATAAGAAATAATGTTCCTTTTTATTTAAAATTAAATAAATGGTAAAAATAATAATTTAAATATAAATAATAAATATAGAAGAAAAGAGAAAGATTAATATTAAGATGAAGATAATAAATAAAAAGGAATAAAGAAAGATATAAATAAAAAAGAGTAAGAGTTGAAGTGAGGAGTAAAGGGAGTAGTAAAGTAAAAATTAAATTAAAGATTAAAGTAAGGAATAAAATAAGAATTGAAATGAAAATTGAAGTGAGATATAAAAGGAAAGATAAAAGGAAAGATAAAAGAAGAAATAAAATGAAAGATAACATGAAAGTTGAAAAGAGGTTGAAATGAGAGTTGAAATGAGAGTTGAAACAAGGGGTTTAGTGTTTTATATACATTAGCAAGTGCGGGGAGGTATGTATGATGATCCCCCGGGTGCTGATGTTACTCTTGAATACCCCCGTCAACAAATTGCATGTTACCTCATACATGACATAATAAATTCTGATATATAAAATTATATACTTATTGATAGTGTTGTACTACAAGATGCTATTGATATTAGTACTAATCATTGTAGAGAGACAAGTGAAAGTCTTGCTTATTGTTATGTATATCATAGTCAAACATTATGAAACTATCAATGCTTACACAGTTGAACGTATAATAGACAATGAAGTTGATGTTATTGCGCTTGTAGATATCTATAATCGCAATAATAAAGATGCAAATGTTAAATATGTTTTAACTAAAGTAATCAAATAGTTATGAATGATTTTGTTTATGTAGTATCACTTGAAGGCAAAGATGTATTTCATAATCGGTCTATTCAATATGTAATAAAGCATATTGACAATCTTGATAAAATTCGCATTATTATTAAAGAAAAATATAATGTTGAATTTGAAAAACTTGCTTGCCGTTTTTCATTAAATTGGTGGAAATTTGATAATATTACTGACAATCGTGATATTTATCTTATGGTAAAACGAGTTGATGTAATTGATTAACTTATAGTTGTAGTAGTAGACAATATGTTTATTGCTACAACTATTTGAATTTATTTTTTATTACCTCATACATAACATAATGAATCTTGCGATAGAGTATATAGCACTAATGCTCATCGTGTTATTACTAACCAAGTGCTCGTTCGTAGTGACGTTATACTACCGAGTTGCCGAGAAGGGCACTATACAACTATGGCTAAACAAGCTAATCAAGAGCAAACTGTTGTTAGAAACGAAGCTGTTGAAATTTCAACGAAAGTCAAAAGTATTCGTGTGTATTCTAATGGCGAAAATATTCGCTATCGAGTTACATTCGATAAAGACTTCAAAGCTTTTACTAAAACAGAAGCTGATGAGTATGTTGAGACTGACGTCAATTATATTGACTTTATTCCTCGTGTATTCATTGCTCAATGTTTGTCTCTTGTCGATGGTCTCGACCTTATCTATACGAAGAAGAAAGAACAATCTCTTCGGAATGATGGAGCTGGTGCCTTTGGAGCTGCTGAACTTCAAGTTGTCTTGAAAGATGCTAAACTGGTTCTTGAACGTACCAAGTTTGAAGCTGGCGACGAGTACACTGATGCTGATGGTGTTATTCACACGCATGAATATGCTGGTTATAACACAGCTATCAAAGACATCAAAGTATCTGAGAAGATGCAAGCAAAGCTCGACCAAATCATCGACAAGATGCTCGGTCTGTAAATCATAGTTATTCTGGTAGTGATGGACTTAGGTCTGTCACTATCAGATTTTATTTGTCATAAACTACCTCATACATGACATAAAGAATTTTGGAATAAAGTCAAACTAGTTCTCATTAATATTAAGACTTTATTAAGCATTATTTAAATACTAACCATTAAAAATTATATTACTATGTTCGAAATTATTAGACAAATTATTAACTCTATTGGAAATGTAATAGAAAATAAGCATATTTGCTTTATTGATTGTGAAGAAGACTTTTTAATGAAAAAAGTTGCTCCTTTGTTACATACTATTGCACAATGTGAAACAAACTATCATGTTATTATCAAAAGTGATAAACAAATTGCTTATAAAATTAAGCATGTAATTGCTTTTGATGATGTGTCTTACGAAGAATATTTTAAACATGTTCTTAATAAAGCAAACGAACGATTATCTAAAACTATTAAAAATCATAATATGATTATTAAACATCAAAATATGTGTAAGGGAATACATAAAC
>CAMMMH010000003.1 GCA_946497955.1 uncultured Mycoplasmatota bacterium
TTGGTTATTTTATTTTTAAAATTGTTGGTTATTATAATGTTAAAATTAACAAATATATAACAAATGGACTATATAGTGCAGAAGATGAAGATGGTACTAGCTATTATTTTAGAGGAAATGTAGATAATAACAATGTTCAGTTTGGAGAATATACAAGTGATTATTATGTATATAATAATAGTTATAATGCTTATTATCAAACTTTAGAAAGCTGTCAAGAGGCTAATCCAAGGTATACTTGTTCACCAGTAAAGCTTGCCAGTTCTGGCGATAAGATGTACTGGAAGATAGTAAGAATTAATGGAGATGGTAGTTTAAGATTAATTTATAATGGAACAAGTACAACTCCTGATTATAGTGATATAGCTCATTCAAATAGAGTAGGATATACACAATATAATTTAGAGAATAATGATCCAAAACATGCAGGATATACTTATGATAGAGATACAAATGAAACAGATTCATTTATAAAAAGAGAGATTGATACATGGTACAAAAATACCTTAGGTTCTAATAGTAGTTATGATAACAAAATAATAGGTGGAAGGTTCTGTAGTGATAGTAGTGGCTACAAAGGTGCTGAAGATTATGGTTTTGCTGATGATTATTGGTTTAGAGCAGGAAATATGTTATATGCAAGTAATGATAGATTAAATCAATTTATAACTAATTATGCTAAGCCAAATAGCCCAACTTTAAAGTGTCCTAGTACAAATGAAAGTTATGGGGGAGCTTATCGATTAAAAGCAGGGATATTAACTGCAGATGAAGTTGTCTTATCAGGAGCATCTGCACGCCTCAATTCATATAATTATCTAATTCCTGATGCACATACTAATTTCATAAGTATGACTCCTTCCGCTTTTGATAATAGTAGTAACGTGTGGCTTGCGCTGGGAGACTTATCTGATATAGCTGTTACAATAGGATGTGGCATTAGGCCTGTCATAAATGTAAACATCTCTGGAGACTTTACCTCAGGCGATGGAACTGAAGAAAATCCTTACATAATTGAATAAAGAAGATTTACTAATATCTTCTTTTTCTATGAACAAGAAGTGGGATTGGTTCCCCTTTTAAATATTCCCATTCTGTAATTTCAATAAGATTTCCATATCTTTCCTTTATAATAGAACAAAAATTATCTGCCCAGTATCTTTCTCTTGGATACATCTTATTACTATGGTCACATGAACAGTATGCTATTAATAAATTTTTATTTTCTTCTATACCTTTTAATGTTATACCAATAGAAGCAGAACATGGCATTATAGAAAAAATATTATCAACTTCTTCAATATTTGTACTGGATGTAAATTTATCTTTAACTATCTTAATATCTTTACCTACTTTAAACACATCACATTTCTCATAGATACTTAAGTTATAATCTTTTCTTTTGTGATTATCTTTAATAACTTCCGCTAGCCTAGGATAAGGACCGCTTCCTACTTCTAGAGAGTTACCTTTAATAAAATCTAACTCTTCTAACATTTCATAAAACATAAGATATCTATCATTTTCATCTGTAAAAACATTATACTTAGAAAGTAAGGCTGCAATATCACAATTAGCACTATATCCTTCATTATCTAATAATACATCAAAATCAATTATAGAATATATCATTCCATATTCTCTTTCATCATATAAATATTTATATTCTTTTAGAAACTTTAAAATATTATCTTTTTCTTTTAAATACTTTTCTTTATCCATATACATTTTAATCCCTCTTTTAAGTGCTTTATATTATAGTACTTTTTGATAAATTGGCAAATAATACTTGAATTATTCTATCTCTTATGATACCTTATAGATATAAGAGCGACTTGTATAAAAGATGGGGAAAGGAGAAATATGAAAAAAATTAAATTTATGTGAATTTTGTGAATTCAAGCAATTTTTGATACGAATATTTAAAATTTCTCTAGAGAAAATAGTGAATTGAAGCCTTATTTTCTTTGGATTTTCAAAATTGCCTTTTTGCAAAGATTTATAGACTATGCTATAACACTTGCAAGGAGGTGCTTTAATGCCTATTACAAGGAAAAGATTCGAAGAAATAGTAAATGAATTAAGAAGAAAAGGTGAGATTGTTCCTGCTACTTATGATTGTATTTTTAAAGCTATTATGAGAAATTGTCCTAAGTATAGAGCAGATTTAACTTCTAGATTGACAGGAATACCTAAAAAACTAATATTAAATACTTATAAAGAAATGAATACTGAGTATGTAGTTGATAATGTTTTGGAAAAAGGTAAAGTATCAGACGTTTTATTTGAAGTGAAGGATTATGTTCTTAATTACGAATTTAATAATAGAAAATGGGATGGATTAATAGAGAGAAATGATGCTTATTTAGGTAAAGTAAAAAATGATTTGATAAGAAGAACAAAGAGTTATGCAAGTTTACCTAAAGTCATACAGATAAATATAAATAACTTTTATTGTTTCTTAAGTAAAGAAAATCTATTAGAGTTTAAATCAAGAGATAAGTATGGAATAATAGAAAGTAATAAATGGGGCAAAATTTACGTTAATTTAAAATTAATAAGAGAAAAGTATGATAGAGGATTAAAGTTAAGTAAATTAGAAAAAGAACTATTAATATTAACTTTAACAAAAGTTGATGAAATAGAAAAAATAGCGAAAGGAGACGAAGAACTTATGGAAGTTGCAAAAGAATTAAAGAGATTAACAAATGATGCTTATACTATTGGACTTTATGATGAAGAAGAGGAAAGAAGAAGAATAGAAAACAGTATAAAACTTACTGCTAAAAAACAAGGAATTAAACAAGGAATTAAACAAGGAGTTAAACAAGGTGCTAAAGAAAGAGAGAAATCTATTGCTAAAACTATGCTAAAAGCAGGAGAAAGTGTTAGTAAAGTAATGAGCTATACTGGCTTAAATAAAAAAGATATTAAACTATTAATGTAAGGATTAGAATATTAAAACTATATCTATTAAATTAAGATATAGTTCTTCTTTTGTAATTTAAAAATCATTTATAAAATTAGATTGCTTGTTATAATAATAGACATAAATAGTTACAAAAATAGCAAATAAATGTTCTTTTTCGCTTGACGTTTAAGCTAATTTTATCTATCATATATTATGTAGATAGGAGATTATATATGGAGATTAAAAAAATAGTAACAGGGGCATTAGAGGAGAATTGTTATGTACTAAGTAAAGATGGCACTTGTCTAATTGTTGATCCTGGTAGTGATAGTAAAGATATTAAAGAATTAGTTGGTAATGATAAGATTATTGGAGTTTTAGTTACTCATGCTCACTTTGATCATATTGGGGCCTTACGTGATTTTTTAAACTCTAATCGTAGATTAAAAATCTTTAAGAAGAGTAATCTTACTGATATGAAAGAAGTAGAAGTGGGAACTTTTAAATTTATTCCTATAATGACACCAGGACATAGTAGTGATTCAGTAACATTTTATTTTAAAGACGATAATGCTATGTTTGTAGGAGATTTTATCTTTAGAGATACTGTTGGTAGATGTGACCTTCCTACCGGTAGTAGTGAAGAGATGGATAAATCTATTGAAAAAATTAAAGCCTATGATGATTCAATCACTTTATATCCAGGACATGGAGATGAGACTACTTTAGGTAGAGAAAAAGAGTATAATTTATATTTTATAAAGAAATAAGGAGTTGTAGTTATGTATATTGATTTAGTGGTATTAGTTGTATTAATATTAGTAGTAATAATGTATTTTAGAAGATTTTCAAGCTTTGTCTATTTTATTGCAATCGTAGATATCTTTTTAAGAATATTAACATTCATTAAAAATAATATAGGTCTTCCTGACCTTGCCGCCGTTATTGATAATTATATTCCTGAAAGTATCCTTGCAATTGCAGGTAATTATACAAGTGGCCTTCTTTATACAATTATCGCCTGGGCTTATATTGTAATAATGGCTATATTCTTATTTTATAATACTAAGTTCTTTATTAAGAAGAAGAAAATATAGGAGGTGTTATTTTGAAAAATAATACATGGATAAAAGTTGTGATTGCAATTGTCGTGTTAGAATTAGTAATTGGTGGTGTTATCTTTGCCTATAAAAAATTAAATAATAGCCCTGATAATAGTATTTCTACTAATGATAAAGAAGTTAAAGCATTATATGAAAAGATTGCCTATAATGATATAGAATCCCTTGATGTTATGAGTCCTAAAATAATGTTATATTATGGGTATAAAAATATGGATGTTAGTGAATCTACTAATTGTGATGTAGTTAATCCTACAGATGATACTACAGGCTATAGTTGTGAAGGCATTGTCAACTTTATTCCTAGTAAAGATATAGAGAAGTCTGTTAAAGATATTTATGGACCTGATATTACAGTAACTAGAACATCATTTGAAATAGACCCTAATCATTGTGCTTTTTACGATGAAGTTATGGATGGATATGCTATATATACTAAAGATGAAGAAGTTAATGTAGATCCAATAAATATGAAGTTAGAAAATGCTAGTAAAGACGATGATAATATTATATTGACAGTAGAAGTTCTAGATGGAGTATTTGGAACAGTAGAAGATACTTATAATTTTACCTTTACTAAAGATGGGGATAATTACTATTTAACAAGTAAAGAAATAGTTGCAAATAAGGAGGATTAATTTATGTTTGAAAGAATTAAGAATGATATGATTAAAGCGATGAAAGAGAAAGATAAGTTTAAACTTTCTGTTATTAGAATGATAAAGGCATCTATTGATAAAGAGCGAATTGATAAGAAAATTGAAATTACTGATGAAGTAGTTATAGATGTCCTTGCTAAAGAATTAAAAACTCGTGAAGAGTCTAAATTAGAGTTTAGTAAAGCAGGAAGAACTGATTTAGTAGAAGATTTAGATAAAGAAATAGAGATTATTAAAGAGTATTTACCTGAACCATTAACTGATGAAGAAATAGATAAAATAATTACTGAGGCATTTAAAGCGACAGAAGCATCTTCTATTAAAGATATGGGTAAAGTTATGAAGATAGTAACTCCTAAAGTTAAAGGTAGATGTGATATGAAAGATGTATCTAGTAAAATAAAAGCAAAATTAAGTTAATTTAACTGTCCTTTCTACATATTCTATATAAGAAAGGACGGTTTTTGTTATGATGATTATCGCTCATAAAAGTAATTTGTATAATAATAAGACCTTTATAGAGAAAGTTAATAGTTTAGAAAGATTAACAGGGGTTATGTTAGATATAGTTATGACTAAAGATAAGAAAGTATTAGTATTTTCAAGAGTAACTAATAATAAGATAACTATTAATACAATCCAAAATAATGATTTAAGTGAATTAATATACTATGATATCTTAACCTTAGAAGATGCTCTTACTATGTTAAATAACTTTAAAGGGAAAATTATTATTAACTTAATACCTTTAAATGAAGCATTACTTATAGAAGATTATCAAACAATTGTATCTAACAATTTAAGTTATACAGAAGAAGTTAAAAAAGTAACTGATAGATTTCCTGATTTAGATATTTATGTTTGTAGTAGTAGTTATAACCTTTTGTATCAAATTATTAGAGTATTTACTAATAGAAAAAATGGAGTAGTACTAAGTGAAGATAGTGGTAGTTATATAGATGTAGATTTTTACATCTTTATACCTAGTATGTTAAATGAAAAGATAATGGCTGAACAGTTAAGTATAGGTAAAGAAGTTATGGTAAAAATGGAAGATGCTGATGATATATCTATAGTTATAAATTTCTTAGAAAATAATAGAAATAATAAAGAAAATTATCAATATATTACAAATCATGCGAAAATATTTTATTATTCGTTTAATAATATATAGGGAGAAGTAATTAGTAAAGGATGTAGTTTATGACAAAAGATAAAATATTTAAAGAATTAGAAAAATTAGATTTACCAAAAGATAAATATATAGTAATTAGTGGGGCAAGTTTAGTAGTTCAAGACATTATAGAAGAAACATCTGATATAGATCTTACCTGTTCTAAAGAATTTTATGATAAACTAGATTGGTCTACTAGAATAGGAGCTTTTGGTGTCGAAGTAAAATATAAGGAATGCTTTGAAATCGGCCATAATCTAGCTAAATATCAAGATGTAGTTTTAATAGATGGATACAGTTTTTTATCATTAGAGGATTGTTTAGAGATAAAGAAAAGCCTAAATAGACCTAAAGATAAGAAATTAATAAAAGATTTAGAGTTAAAAGTATGTCTTAAAGATAACTATTATTTTGAAAGAAAGTTAAGAGATAAAGGAATTAATTTTATCGCTGGAGTTGATGAGGTAGGGCGCGGTCCTTTAGTAGGCCCTGTAGTAGCTGCTTGTGTTGTCTTACCAGAACACTTTAATCTAGAAGGGTTAACTGATTCTAAAAAACTTAGTGAAAAGAAAAGAGAGTATTTCTATGATGAAATTATGAAGCAAGCTTTAGGAGTAGGTGTTGGAATAATAAGTGAAAAAATAATAGATGAAGTTAATATTTATGAAGCGACTAAAATGGCTATGAAAGAGGCAATTAAGAATTGTTCTTGCAAAATAGAACATGTCTTAATAGATGCGATGAAACTAGATATAGATATTCCTACAACATCAATTATTAAAGGGGATTTAAAAAGTATTACAATCTCTGCCGCTAGTGTAATCGCTAAAGTTACAAGGGATAGAATGTTAGATGAGTTAGATAAAAAATATCCTATGTATGATTTTAAAGATAATAAAGGTTACCCTACTAAGAAACATTTAGAAGCTATAAAAAAATATGGTATAATTGATGAGCATCGTAAGAGTTATGGCCCTGTTAGAGAATATATAGAAAGAGGTGAGATAAGATGAAAGAATTAAAGAATATCAAAAAAGAATTTATTATCCCAATTATTATATTTGGTATTGTTTGTATTAATGCAATAATTATTATAATTATGTGTTTAGTATTTGAAAGTGATGGAACTGCTCCAAGTGTTATTATAGGGTTAGAAGTAATTGTGATTGGATTAGTTGAAATTATAGTTGATAAAAGATTAACAAAGAAAGAATATCCTAATTGTTTAACAAAAACAAAAGGAACAATTATAAGTGATTCTATGCAGTTAAATGAAAGTGCAGAATGGTCAAGGTATCCTATTGTTAAATATGTAGTTAATAATAAAGAATATATGGTCAAATCGTCAACAGGTACTGGCGGTATTATGAGTTTTTTTCTTAAAAATAAAAAGAAAACAGTTTACTATAATAAAAATAATCCTAGTGAGGCTTATACTAAAAATTATATTGCAATAATAGTAGGATCAATGTTTATAATATGTGGAATATTGGCATTGGTTGCAACATTTATATTAGAAATTTGTTGACAAAGTAATATTTGTAATGTATAAATTTGTATGAAAGAAGGGATTAGATGTCTAAAAACTTAGTGATAGTGGAAAGTCCTAGTAAAAGTAAGACTATTGAAAAATACTTAGGTAATGATTATAAAGTAGTAGCAAGCCAAGGTCATATTAGAGATTTAGCGACAAGTGGGCCTTTAGGACTTGGTGTTGATATAGAAAATGGTTTTAAACCTAATTATGTTCCTTTAAAGGGAAAGAAAAAGATAATTAGTGCGTTAAAAAAGGATGTAAAAGATGCTAGCCATGTAATACTTGCAACCGACCCCGACCGGGAGGGAGAAGCGATTAGTTGGCACTTAAAAGAAGCTTTAGGTATTAAAGATAAAGATTATGATAGAGTATTGTTTCATGAAATAACTAAAGATAAAGTTCTTGATGCTATTAAACATCCTACTAAAATAGATGATAACTTAGTTAAGAGTCAAGAGACAAGAAGAATACTTGATAGAATAATAGGTTTTAGACTATCAAAGCTCTTACAATCTAAAATAAAAGCGAAAAGTGCAGGTCGTGTGCAAAGTGTTGCTTTAAAACTTATTGTTGATAGGGAAAGAGAAATAGAGGCTTTTGTACCTGAAGAATATTTTACTATAACAGCAATTATAGAAGAAACAGAGGCAAGTCTCTTTAAGTATAAAGATGAAGAAATAAAACTTCATAATGCAAGCCAAGCTAACAAAGTGTTAGAAGCACTTGGAGATGATTATAATTTAAGTAGTATAGAGAAAAAGAAAAGAAAGAAAGCTAGTCGTGCTCCTTTTATAACTTCAACACTACAACAAGAAGCATCAACTAAATTAGGTTTTACGGCTAAAAAGACTATGTCTATCGCTCAGAAGTTATATGAAGGAATTGATTTAGGAACTGAGACAGTTGGTCTTATTACTTATATGAGAACTGACTCTATTAGACTTTCTGATGAGTTTGTAGGTAGTGCTTTTCATTATATAGAAGAAAACTTTGGTAAAAAATATATTGGTTATACTAAACATGCTAAAAAAACAGAAAATGTACAAGATGCTCATGAAGGAATTAGACCTACTAGTATCTTAAGAGAACCTTTAAAAGTAAAACAATATCTATCTAACGATGAGTTTAAACTTTATAGTCTAATCTATAAAAGAGCCCTAGCTTCGCTTATGGCCGATGCAATTATGGATCAAACAACTCTAATCTTTAATAATAATGATTATTTGTTTAAAGCGACTGGTAGTATCTTAAACTTTGATGGTTACTTAAAAGTATATAGTGATTATGAAAAGAATGAAGATAAGATTATTCCAGAGTTAGTTGAAGGTAATAATTATAAAGCTAGTGATATATTAAGCGAACAACACTTTACTAAACCACCTGCTAGATATACTGAAGCAAAGTTAATTAAAGAGATGGAAGACTTAGGAATAGGACGTCCTTCTACTTATGCTAAAACTATTGATACTATAAAGATGCGTGGCTATGTCAAGATGGAAGATAAAAAGTTTGTTCCAACTGAGATTGGTATTGAAACTACTGATAAACTACAAGAGTTCTTTAGTGATATAATAAATGTAGAATATACTAAAAATATGGAAGAAGAACTTGATAAGATAGCAGAGGGTAACTTAGTATGGAATGAAGTCTTAAAAGAGTTTTATGATGTCTTTGAACCTCGTGTTAAGAAAGCATTTAGTGATATGGAGAAAAAGGAAGCTGAAGAGACTGGCGAGATGTGTCCTGAGTGTGGTAGTCCTTTAGTTAAAAGAACTGGTCGTTATGGGGAGTTTGTCGCTTGTTCTAATTATCCAGAGTGTAAATATGTAAAGAAGGAAGAAAAGCAAGTAATAGAAGTATGTGATTGTCTTAAATGTGGTGGTAAAATACTAGAGAGAAAGACAAGACGTGGTAAAACTTTCTATGGTTGTAGTAACTTTCCTAAGTGTAAAGAAGCATTTTGGGATAAACCTACTGGGGAGAAATGTCCAAAATGTGGTGAGATGCTTGTAGAAAAAGATAACAAAATAAAATGTAGCAAATGTGACTATGAAAAAGCCTAATAAAAGGGCTTTTTTTCTAAACCTTTTTGGTATATAATTGATTAAGGTGATAAAAGATATGGAATCAAGGACAGAGTATCAACAAAAGAAAAGAAAAAAGAAAAAATTAAGATTTAGAAAATGGGTTATAGTCGTATTTTTATTGTTTTTCCTCAGTATCTTTATATTTTCTGCTTATAAACTATATTCTTGGCATAATGATAATAAAGAAATAGAAACTATTGCTGACGATGTAGTTAAAGATACTAAAGTAAAAGAAAAAGAAGATACTGAAAATACTGAAAACATTAATCCTCCTGATAATAGAGATAATGACTATTGGAACTATATTAAAATGAGTCTTTTGGAAGTAGATTTTAATGAACTACTTGCCAAAAATCCTGATACTGTAGGATGGATTCAAGTAAAGGGAACAAACATTAATTATCCTATAGTACAAACTACTGATAATAGTTATTATTTGAATCATGCTTTTGATAAAACTTCTAATGATGCAGGATGGGTATTTATGGATTATAGAAACGATGCAGTTAACTTTAATCAAAATACTATTATTTATGCTCATAGTAGATTGACAGGATCTATGTTTGGAAGTTTAAAAAATATACTTAATAGCTCTTGGTATACTAATAAAAATAATCATATTATAAGACTTTCTACTCCAATAGAAAATACTATGTGGCAAGTATTTAGTGTTTATACAATTCCTAAAGAAAGTTATTATATAACCCCTAGTTTTAATAGTAATGAAGCTTATTTAGAGTTTTTAAATACAATTAAAAGTAGAAGTGAAGTGGATTTTTCTGGAACTGTTAATACAAATGATAAAGTGCTAACACTCTCAACTTGTCAGGATAACTTCGGTAATAGAATTGTTATGCACGCTAAATTAATAAAAAGAGAAACTAGGTAAAAAAGTGTCAAATTAATATTTTGATATGCAATGTATATAAAGCCTTGTTAAAAAAATATTATTTTAGGAGATTGACTTAAGTCTAAATCTTTAGTATGCTTATAGTGAAGATAAGGTGAGACTACTTATCTATATAAAGGAGGATGTATAATGAAAAAAATTAGTCTATTTGCTACTATATTCGTTTCATTCTTTGCTTTTGGAATGATGAATGTAGAAGCGATTTCACCAGCTGATATAGAATATCCTGGTAGTAATGTAACATCAGAAAATAGGGATGGTATTTACTATTTAACATTAACAGGAGATGCTGATGAAGATTTAATAGTTAGTGCTGGAGAAACTGTTGTACTTGATCTTAATGGGCATACTTTAGTTAACTATACTGATGCAGTTGAAACTATTAAAGTAAATGAAGGTGGTGCCTTAACTATTGTTGATAATAGTGCAGGAAAAACTGGTACTGTTAGTCAAGTTGAAACTTCAACTTATGGTCCTATTACTAATTATGGAACTTTAATAATTGAAAGTGGTAATTTTACAACACCATTAGATTTCTATGTAGTTAGAAATGAAGGTGCTAACCTTACTATTAATGGTGGTAACTTTACAACTGGTTCAACAACAACATCATTAATTGGTAATATTAAGTATAATGAATTAAGTGCAGATTTACCAACTATGACAATCAATGGAGGTACTTTTGAAGCAGTACAAGATGTTATTAGAAATAATGAAAATACTGCTGTTACAATTACAGGTGGTACTTTCACTAGTCAAAGTGCTTTTGCTTTAGATAACTTAGGATCTGCTACTGTAACGGGTGGAACGTTTACATCAGTAGAAAATTCTGCTATTAGGCATCAAATTGATAGTACTAATCCAGATTTTAGTAGTTTTAATATTACCAATGCAACATTAAACTCTGCTGCTGATAAAGGTGATTATGCAATTTATGATAAGGCAGTTAATGAGGATGTAACTGATGATTATAATATTACAACTGATGCTGATGGTAATTTAGTTCTTGAAGAATTAACACCAGTAACTGATGTTACAGAAGAAACAGAAGAAGTTAGTAATGAAGAAAATCCAGAAACAAGTGATGGAATATTACTATTCTTAGGATTAACAGTTGTAGGTTTTGCAGGTACTGCATTAGCTTATAGAAGACTTCACAATTAATAAGAAATTAAGGCATTAAAAAGTGCCTTTTTTTCTTTTCTAACAAAATTGTAAGGAAATAATCTTTAATATTGTGTTATCATTTAGTTGGTGATAGATAATGAGACAAAAAGTTAGAGATATAGTATTTTTAATACTAGGTGTTACTTTAACAATTCTTTTCTTTACAGTAGTAATACCAGTACTTGCAATTATAGGATTAATTAAAGTAATTTCTATGATTAGACACTTTAAAACTCATCATAAATTTGTTAAAATAAATCCATAAGGTGATGAATTTATGGAATATTTAGATTATTATGATGAAGATGGTAATTATTTAGGTTATAAAACAAGAGATGAAGTTCATAAAGAAGGGCTTTGGCATAATACTGTTCATTGTTGGTTATATGAGATGGATGGTAGTGTTTACTTTCAAATAAGAAGTAGTAGTCATAAATTTTATACGACAGCATCAGGACATGTTTTAAAAGGTGAGACTATTGAAGAGGCTTTTAGGCGAGAAATAAATGAGGAGATAGGACTTGATATAGATAGTAGCGATGCAACACTTGTAGATATTGTTCCTTGGCGTATGGATAAAATTAAAAATGGCTCCCTTTTTAAAGATAGAGCGAAAGCGAATGTCTATGTTGATTTATTTGAAGGAGACATAGATAGTTTTAAATTTGATCCTAATGAAGTATTAGGTGTTGTTAAAGTAAAGGCAAAAGATGCTTTAAATCTCTTTAAAAATGGTAAAGGAGAAATAGAAGCAGTACTTATTACTACTAAAGATAATAAAAATGTAAAGATAAGTAAACTAGTTAGTATAGATGATTTCTTAGTTCAAAAACACGAGAATGCCTACGATAAGTATAAAGATGTGTTAAGTAAAGTAATAGAAATTACTAAATAAGTAGTAATTTCTATTTATTTTTGGTACAATACTTTCTAAGATAGGAGATAGATAAAATTGAAAGATGCTTATACTAAAAGTAGTAATGATATTTTAGAAGAGTTAAGTAGTAAAAAAGATGGATTAAATGAAAAAGAAGTAACTAAAAGATTAGAAAAATATGGTTATAATGAAATAGAAGCTAAGAAACCTAAAACTATATTAGAAATGGTTATAGATGGGCTTAAAGATAAAATGATTTTAATACTTTTACTTGCATCAATTCTTTCCTTTATACTAGGAGAAGTAGCAGAAGGGGTAGTTATATTAATAATTATCTTTATAAATTCTTTAATTAGTATAATTCAAGAGAAGAAAGCAATGAATGCTATTATTGCTTTAAGAAATATGAATGCTCCTCATACTACTGTTATAAGAGGTGGTAAGAAGAAAAATATTTTAACTAAAGAAGTAGTTCTTGGAGATATTGTTTATCTAGAAGATGGTAATATTGTACCTGCAGATATTAGATTAATAGAAGAGAATGGTTTAAAAGTAGATGAATCATCTCTTACAGGAGAAAGTGTTCCTGTAGAAAAAGATGCTAATATTACTTTAGATAAAAATACACCTTTAGCAGATAGAGTTAATATGGTTTATTCATCAACTATTATTTCTTATGGTACTGCTATTGGAGTTGTAGTTGGAACAGCTACTAATACAGAAGTAGGTTCTATTGCTACAATGTTAGATAATACTGATAGCCTAGATACTCCACTTAAAAGAAAGCTTAATAAAGTTGGAGAAGTCTTAAGTATTATTGGTATTGTAGTCGCTATTCTCATATTTATAATAGGGCTTATTTATGGTAAAGACTTTATCTCTTTATTAATGGTATCTATATCTTTAGCTATCTCTGTAATACCAGAAGGATTACCTGCTACGGCAACTATTGTAATGGCTTTAGGTGTATCTCGTATGGCTAAGAAAAATGCTTTAGTAAAGAAACTTCCTGCTGTTGAAGCTTTAGGTAGTGCTACTGTTATTTGTTCTGATAAGACTGGTACTCTTACTTTAAATAAAATGACAGTTGTAAAAAGTACTTTATATAGTGATATTATTAATAAAAATGATGAGAATACTTTTAGTGATGATTTGATAAAGTGTGCTTGTTTATGTAATAATGCTTATATTGATAAAGATAAAGTAATAGGAGATCCTACAGAAGGATGTTTATTAACTTATGCTAAAAATAATGGTTATGATATTAAAGATATAAAAAGTAATAAAGTTTTATATGAACAAGCTTTTGACTCTGTTAGAAAAAGAATGAGTGCTGTCATTAAAGATGAAAAGGGATATTTAGTTTATTGTAAAGGAGCTCCTGAAGAGTTAATAGATGTATGTAGTTATGCTAGCATTAAAGGCAAGTTAGTTAAACTTACTAGTGAAGATAAGGATAAAATTAAAGATTATTGTGTCACTATGTCTAGTAAAGGCTTAAGACTATTAGGCTTTGCTATGAAAAATATTGATACTCTTCCTAAAGAAGGGGATATGATAGAAGAAGATTTAACTTTCATTGGTATTATGGGAATAATTGATCCACCACGTGAAGAAGTTAAACATGCTGTTAATACTTGTCATGAAGCAGGCATTAGAGTAATTATGATTACAGGAGATCATAAATTAACTGCTCAGGAAATCGCTAAAGATCTTGGTATCTATAAAAAAGGTGATTTAGTAGTAGATGGGGAAACTTTAAGTAAAATGAGTGATTTAAAGCTTCGTAATACAATTAAAGATATTTCTGTTTTTGCTAGAGTTACACCTCAAGATAAACTTAGAATTGTTAATGCTTTAAAGAAAAACAAAGAAATAGTTGCTATGACAGGGGATGGTGTTAATGATGCTCCTGCTTTAAAGAAAGCTGATATTGGTGTTGCCATGGGTATTACTGGTACAGATGTTTCAAAAGAAGCAGCAGCTATGATTTTATTAGACGATAATTTTGCAACGATTGAAGTAGCTATTAAAGAAGGAAGAAGAGTATACCGCAATATTCAAAAAGTAATTCAATATTTATTAGCAGGTAATATTGCAGAAGTATTAACTATATTTGTCTCTATAATATTTAACTTACCAAGTCCTTTACTTGCTGTTCATATCTTATTTATTAATCTTGTAACTGATACCCTTCCATCTCTTGCTCTTGGAATAGATCCTGCTAGTCCTAATATTATGCATCATAAACCAGTTAAAGAAGGAAGCTTGTTTGAGCATGGTCTTGTCTTTAGAATAGCCTTTTATGGAATCTATCTTGCTATTATCACTTTAACTGCATATTTTATAGGAGTAAATGATAGTTATGATGTTGGTATGACAATGGCCTTTACAGTTTTATGTTTATCACAGATATTCCATTCTCTAAACCAAAGTTCAAGTATAACATCTCTATTTAGTAAAGATTATCCAAGGAATAAAATGTTATTCCTTTCTATGGTAGGATCTATATTATTCCTTGTAATTGTCTTATTTATAACACCTATAAGAGAATTCTTCTCACTTAGTGTATTAAGTGGAAATGAATGGTTAATAGTTATATTACTATCTTTATCACCAATTCTTATAGTTGAAATACTTAAAGCGATAAAAAGAAGATTAGGAATGGATAGTTAGTTTATAAGATATATTAAAGATTAAAATATGTTTAGAACAATAAGAAAATTATAAAAATATTTTTGAAAAACGTCTTGAAATATAGATGTTTTTTGTTAACTTTTATGCACAATTCTATATTTTTTTGTGCATAAAAGTTAATTTTTATTTACCTTAATAGGATATAATGATATAATAATGCTGTAGGTGGGATATTATGAGAAAGAAAGAAGAACTTTTAAATATTGTAAATAGAAATGGTGGTTATATTACAACGAGGGATTTAACTAAATATAATATAAATAGACGATTTTTAGCGCTATTAGTAAAAGAAGAGAAACTTATTAGAGTATCAAGAGGATATTATACTTTGCCAAATACTTTTTCAGATGATTTCTATATCATTCTTTCAAAATGTAAGAAAGCTGTTTTTTCGGATGCTACCGCTCTTTATCTTCATAATCTTTCTGATAGAACTCCTTTAATTTATGATGTTACTTTACCTTATGGATATGGTAATTGTTATAAAGATATGCCTAATGTTTGTCTTCATTATGTAAAAAATGCGAATATCAATTTAGGTATGATAGAAATAGAATCTCCTTTTGGAATGAAAATAAAAACATATGATATTGAAAGAACTATTTGTGATATTATTAAAAATAAAAATAAAATGGATATTGAAATTTTTGTTAAAGCATTAAAAGAATATTCAAGATTAAAAAATAAAGATATAAATAAATTAATGAAATATGCAAAAAAATTAAATGTAGAAAAGAAAGTAAGAGAATATATGGAGGTGTTGTTATAATTAATCAAGACAAATTAAAAAGTTTAGTTTCTAAAAAGGCACTAGGAAATACATATAAATCACAAATTTACTTTCAATTATTTTATTTTGAAAGACTATTAGAAAGAATTTCTAAAAGTAAATATAAAAATTATATTATCTTAAAAGGTGGATTAGTTTTAACATCAATTATTGGTAATGATGATAGAACTACTAAAGATATGGATGCAACGGTAAAAGGTATTCCTCTTTCAGAGAATACAATTAAAGAGACATTTAAGGAAATATTTAATATTGATTTGGATGATGGTGTTACTTTTGAACTTATTAGTATTAAAGATATTAGGTTAGAAGATAAGTATGGTGGTTTTAGATTAAATATTTTATCAAAATTAGGCAATAATAAAACATATATTACAGTTGAACTAACAACTGGTGATGAAATAACTCCTAGAGAGATAAAATTTAGTTATAATTCGATTTTTGAAAATAAAAAAATACCAATTATGGCATATAACATTGAAACAATATTAGCTGAAAAATTTCATTCTATTATTTCAAGAGGTATTTTAAATACTCGTTTAAAAGACTTTTACGATGTTTATATGTTATTTAATTTTAAAGAAGATATTATAAATAAAAAAATGTTGGTAAAAGCGTTAGAAAATACATTTAAAAAGAGAAATACTTTAATAGATATAGATGAATTTGTTAATCTTATAAACGATTTATATAATAATGATTCTCTTAAAAAACTATGGAGTGAATATCAAAATAAAAATACATATGCTAAAGGTATAAGTTTTGAAGATACAATAGATTCTGTTAAAATAATAGTTAATATACTAGAAGAAACATTAATTACTGTTTAAAGAGTTTTGATAAAAATGAGCTTCAATAATAAATAATATTTTAAAACATAAACTTACTACTGGAAAGGTAGTGAGTTTTATGTTTACAAGAGGAATAGATAAGAGAATGAAAATTATTCTTTTAATATTTAGTAGTATTTTATTAGTAATAGTCTTAAGAGTATTTTATGTACAAGTAGTAGATTATAAAAAACTATCAACTCTTGCTAGTGACCTTTGGAGTAGGAATCTTCCTATTGAAGCATCGCGTGGTAGGATTCTTGATAGAAATGGAGTAGTTCTTGCTGATAATATTACAACTACATCTTTAGTTTTAATACCTAATCAGATTAAGAATAAAAAAGAAGTAACAGAAAAACTTGCTGAAATTTTAGGAGTTAGTTTTGATGAGATGAAAGAACACGTTTATAAAGAAACATCAATAGAAAGAGTTCATCCCGAAGGAAGACGGTTATCATATGAAGTAGCCGATAAAATAGAAGCTTTAAACTTTGATGGTGTTTATTTAGTTAAAGAATCTAAAAGATATTATCCCCATGATACTATGTTATCCCATGTCTTAGGTTATGTAGGAATAGATAATCAAGGACTATCTGGTATAGAGTTACAATATGATGATTATCTAACTGGAGAAAATGGAGCGATTAAATATTTTAGTGATGCTAAAGGTAATAAACTAGAACTTACTGATTTATATATAGAACCCCAAGATGGTATGGATTTACAACTTACTATTGATATCAATATTCAAAAGTCAGTAGAGCGTGAGTTAGATAATGTTGTTGATATGTTTAATCCTGATATGGCTCTTGCAGTAGTAATGGACCCTAATACAGGAGAGATACTAGCGATGAGTTCTAGGCCAAACTTTGATCCTAATAATTACGAGAAATATAGTACTGAAGAGTTATCACGAAATTTACCTATCTGGGCTACATATGAACCAGGTTCTACGCAAAAGATAGTAACAACAGCAGCGGCGGTAGAAGAAAAAGTTGTAGATTTATTTAAAGACGAATTTACTGATACCGGTTCAGTTCAAGTAGATACCGCTAGAATTAAATGTTGGAAAGCAGGAGGACATGGTCATCAAACATTTTTGCAGGTACTTCAGAACAGCTGTAACCCAGGATTCGTTAAAATGGGACAGTTATTAGGAAAAGAGAGATTATTTCACTACTTAGACTTATTTGGTTTTGGTTCTAAGACAGGAATAGACCTTAATGGAGAAGGAGAAGGTATTATCTTTCCTCTTGATAAAGTAGGTAACATTGAACTTGCCACGACTGCCTTTGGTCAAGGAATTAGTGTTACGCCTATTCAACAAGTAAGAGCGATATCAGCCGTTATTAATGGTGGTATTTTACTAAAGCCTTATGTTTTAAAAAATATATTAGAGCCAGAAACTGGTAATGTTATGGAACATAATAGTAAAACAGAAATTAGAAGAGTAATAAGTGAAGATACAAGTAAGATTATGAGATATGCCCTAGAAACAGTAGTTGCCTTAGGTGGTGGTAAATCTGCTTATATTGATGGCTATAGAATTGGTGGTAAGACAGGTACGGCTCAAAAAGCTGTTAATGGAGCCTATCTTGCTAACAACTACATAATGTCCTTTGTTGGTATAGTTCCCTCTAATGACCCAGAAGCAGTACTATATATCGCTATAGATAATCCCAAAGATACAGCACTACTTTCAAGTTATACAACAACTCCTATTGCAAGACGTATCCTTTTAGATATAATCGATGCCTTAGGTATTGAAAAGCAAGTTGGAGGCGTAGAAAAAGACTGGGAGTGGAGTGATAAAGTCTATTATGAAGTAGCAGATGTTGTAGGAAAAACTCCAGATGAAGCGAAGAAATTACTTGAACATTTTACTATAGAATACTCTGGTAGTGGAGAGAAGATAATAAGTCAGTCACCAGAAGCTGGAACAAGATTAGAAGATGGCAGTACTGTTAAATTAATGTTAGGTTAGTTAATTTTCTTGTTTTAAAGAAAAAATTAAGATATATTTAAATAAAGGTGATAAATATGAAGAGAAATATTGGTGATAGAACATTTGAACTTATAAAGCAAGAAAAAGAAAGGTATAAAAGATTACAAGACTTTATTAAAAATAATGAACCTACAAGTGGCATTATAGCAGATACGAATTACTTAATAAAACTTAATAAAAGAAAGTATTATACTGATTTTAATGTTAATGAGTCAAAATTTTCTTTAAAAGCTTATAAATTTGATAAGGATAGATATATCTATGATTATAAAGTATTCCCTTCTCCTGATAATGCTGATTTTTATAAAGGAATAATATTAACAAGTATAAATCTCCATCCTATTTATGAGAAAGTATATAAATTTGATAAAAGTTTTTTAGAAGAAAATTTAACAGCAAAGGCACATATACTTAGATTAAAATTGTTTGATACAGTTATTAATAAAACTTTTACTTTAATTGGTACTGAAGGTAGACCTTTTATTGTATATAGTTCTAATAATGTTCATTTCTCTGTTGATGATAGATCTATTAACGAATTAGTGAATTATTATTCTAAAGAAGGTAAAAAAATCTGTACGATGGGTTTAACTGAAAAAGAATGGTGTAGTGTTTACTTACCAGATGGAATGACAGGACCTAAAGAGATAGAAGATTTTATAAAAAAGAATATATCTAGTGATGATGACCCTACTAAGCTAGTAGAGATGGCAGGATACTATAATTCAAGTGAGAAATTTCATAATTTAGTAAAGAAAATATAATTAGTCTAATTTTAAATATTTATCATAAAATTTAATGACAAGAGAAAGTCAAATAGAAAAATATATATAGAATAACAAAAATACTTATGCTATAATACTTGAAGAAAGAGGCGATAAGTCATGTTATTACTTACAAAAGCAGTATTTGCAATTATGGTGGGATTTTTATTTAGTGTAGTTTTAGGCCTTATACTTTTACCCCTTTTAAGAAAGTTAAAAGTAGGGCAGAGAATAAGTAGTTATGTAGGATACTCTCATAGAATGAAAGAAGGTACTCCTACAATGGGAGGATTAATCTTTATTATTCCTACTGTTTTAATTACTATAGGATTATTAATTACAGATAAAATACCTTATTCTGATAATATAGCGATAGTTTTAGTGGTCTTTTTAGGCTTTGCAATTATTGGATTTTTAGATGATTTCTTATCACTAAAAAAACATAACAACGAAGGACTTACTACTTATCAAAAACTTTTAGGTCAAGTAATTATTTCAACCATATTTTTCTATATTTATATGAAAAATGGCGGACAGACATCATTTGTAGTAGGCACTCTTGGTATTGATATAGAACTTACTTGGTTATATGGATTATTTATATTATTTATTTTAATTGGGGCATCTAATGCTGTTAATCTTACAGATGGATTAGATGGCCTTGCCGGTAGTTTATCTGCCGTTGCCTTTATTGCCTTTGCCCTTATATCTTTTGTGGTAGGCTTTGAAGATATTGGAATATTTTGTTTAGTATTAGTAGGTTCCCTAATTGGTTTCTTAGTATTTAATACCCATCCTGCTAAAGTATTTATGGGTGATACTGGTTCCCTTGCCCTTGGTGGTGTTATGGGTGCAGTTGCTATTCTTACTCATAGAGAACTTACTTTACTTGTAGTAGCAGGAGTATTCGTAATCGAAACATTATCAGTTATCTTACAAGTATTTTGGTTAAGATTCTTTCATAAAAAGTTATTCTTAATGACACCACTACATCATCATTTTGAAAAACTTGGTTGGCAAGAGACAGACATTGTTAAGTTATTTGTAGTCTTTGGTCTATTACTTGCGATGGGTGGCATTATTTTTGGAGTATGGTTATAGAAAAGAGTGATTAGATGAAGAAGAAAGGTTATGGTTTGCCTTTATTAATCACAGTAATACTCTTAGTAACATTTGGACTTATAATGATATATTCAGCTTCAAGTATTTGGGCCGAGTATAAGTTTCATGATAGTTTTCACTATGTGAGGCAACAAGCATTATTTACAGTAATAGGATTTATAATAATGTATATAGTTAGTAAAATAGATTATAATATCTATTTTAAGAAGGCAAATATCATCTTAGGTATTTGCTTTTTATTATTAATTTTAGTTTTAATACCAGGGATAGGTAGTATTAGAAATGGTAGTCGTAGTTGGTTTGGAATAGGACCATTTGGAATACAACCTAGTGAATTTATAAAGCTATCATTAATAATATTTACTAGTAAATACTTAGTTAATAGTAATAAGTTTTTAAAGAGTTATAAGAAAGGTGTTATTCCCATACTAGGAATCGCTTGTCTTGCTTTTGGACTTATCATGTTACAACCTGATTTAGGTACAGGTTTAGTTTTAATGGTCTCAATTATTGCCTTACTTTTTATCGCCGGAGTTAATATGAAGTTTTTCTATATTTTAGGAGTGATAGGAGTAATAGGGGTTGTAATATTAATTGCCATCGCCCCTTATCGAATGGATAGAATAACATCATTTTTAGACCCTTGGAGTGATCCATTAGGTACAGGCTTTCAAATAATCCAGTCTTTATATGCGATAGGGCCAGGAGGACTACTTGGTACAGGCTTCTTAAATTCAAGACAAAAACACTTTTATTTACCAGAACCCCAAACAGACTTTATCTTTTCTATTATCTGTGAAGAGTTCGGAGTAGTAGGAGCCCTTTTAATAGCATTTCTTTTCTTCTTACTTTTATACTTTGGTGTAAAGATAGCCTTAAAATCTAATGATTTATTTGCCAAGTATCTAGCTTTTGGTCTTGTATTTCAAATACTATTTCAAGCCTTAATGAATCTAGCAGTAGTAATAGGCTTGATACCTGTAACTGGAGTTACCTTACCTTTCTTATCTTATGGAGGAAGTTCACTTTTAATAAGTTTATTAAGTGTAGGAATTCTTCTTAATATTGCGAAAAAAAATAATCAGTAACGGTATATTATATTAATAGAGATACCTATTATATATTTTTTTAGAAGTTTGTATTCCCAATTTGAGACTGCAAAAGAATGTAATATAGGTAATAATATGATATACAAGTAGGCTCATAATGAATAAGAAAGATTCTTTAATTTTTTCTCTAGTAATTATGTTATTTCTTCAAGATATCTTGCTATTACTTGCAATATATTCTATAAGATGATAAAAACTACCTAACTTAACTTATTGTTTAGGTGGCTCTTACTAAAAAATAGGGACGCCCTCAACAAGTAAATATTAAGTGTTCCTCTTGCATATACATTTTATCAAGTATTTTATATACTAGTATCAAAAAAGTAATTGTTTCGATTCCTGTGCCATTAGTTAAAATTATGATAAAATAAGCATACTTTGGGGGGATTAATGTATATTTGGAAAGAGGAAAGTTTTAAAGATAAAATATATGATGAATTGGAGAGCTTTTTTGATAGAAATGATTATAGTAAAAACGCTGAGACACTAGCTTTGAATATTATAGATAGTCTAAGGGATAAAAATATTTTAGTAGTAGAAAAAACTGCTAATAATTATGGCTATCTAATACCTTTGATATATGCCAGTAAAGATAAAAGAAATTTTAAAGTCTTTATAATATCTGTAACTTTATTTACTCTAAAAGAACAATTAAAAACTGCAGTATAAAAATTATCTAAATTAATAGGTGTAGAGATTCCCTTTATGATTGCTAAAGTCCATGTTAATTATGCGTGTATGAAAAGATTAAAAAAATATCTTAGAAGTAATGAAGAAAATTTTACTTAAAAAATATGTAATGAAATGATTGATAAAAAAGATTATCTAAATATTTCTAAGGAATTTGGGACTAATATTAACGTAAATGGAGAAAACTGTAGAAAATATAGAGAATGCAAGTATTATTTAAATAGAAAAGGTTAGCCTAATGCTAAATATGTATTATGTACTCATGATTTATTATTACCATTTTTAGAAGAGAAAATAAAAACTTCTTATCAAGGTATTATTACTACAAAAAGTTAGAGTCTTTAATAAATGAAATTAGTTATATTATTGGTAATAAAGGCATCGGAGAGACTTCAATCGCCTCTATTAATATCTTTTACCAAAAACCTAGTATTATAATTAAAAGTTAATGCGGAAAGAATAAAGGAGAATATCAAATAGATAGTGAAGTTATAATGGATAATTTAGGTGTTAGAGGAAGTATTTTTTCTTGACTTTTTGCTTGTGTTACGTTATAATAATGCTACTTTAAAGGGGGATAATATATGAAAAGACCAAAAGCAACTGCAGTAGCATTATCATTAATTCTTTCTATTAATATGTTAGGGTGTACCAAACAACAAAATAAAAAGATTGAAACTTCTAATGATGATTTTATTGAAGAAACATTTAATCATTGTTATGTAACAGTTTTTGATAGTGTTAAAAAAATCGTTGAAGAAACTAAATATTTAGTTTTGTGTGATAATATAACACCAGTATATAATTATGAGGAATATTACATTACTGAAGAAGAAATAGATGCTATTGTTTCTAATGCTACTAAAGTAACAACATGTGATAATGAAGATAATGATATTTTTAGTTTAATAAATCAAATAGATAGTAATACTGAATCATATATTAAAGATAAAGAAAATTTATTAAATGCTTTTCATATTGGTGATGCTTATGAAAATATAGATGAAGAAAAATTTAAAGAAATGATATATGAAGCAATTTTAGAAAGTTTATATGATGAGGGTGAGATTAATTTAGAATATTATTGTAAGCTCAAAGATATTAAAATAGTTATAGATAAAGAAGATAAAGGAAATGGTGCTTCTGCTTACTTTGTTCCAAAAGAAAGTAATAGTAATAATAGTATTAAGGATAAGGATACGCTAGTTCTATGCCTTAATACTATTATTGATGACTACCAATATTATCTTTGCCTATATCAAGAATATAATGAAATTTACGACGATCCATCCGATATTTATCATTTTATTAAGGAATATATTTTAAAACATGAATTGAATCATGTAAATCAAATTGCTTGTAATTGTCGAATTGAAAAAGGGCAAACATATCTTGACATTAGTACTTTATCTTTAAATTCATCTGATAATAGTGATTTGCCTGGAAGATTTTTAATAGAAGCGTCAGCTGAGTCTAATTTATATTTAAATGAGTATGATTATAAACATGATGGTTCATATGTATATGATAGCTTACGTGATAAAGAAGTTTTGATATTATTGTTGTCATTATTTTCTGATAATGAGATCGAAGTATATTATGATGCTATTAAAGATTCTGATTTACCAAAACTTTATGATTTTTTAGGAATAAATACTAAAAATGATTTTTATAGTTTTTATAAAATTTTATATCAGATTGATTCAACATATGGTTTTTCTTCATTTTTAAATAATTTTATTAGCGAAAATGAAAGAGAAAACTTTACAGTGGGTAAAGCAATGGAAATTATTGGTGATGCTGCTTATACGGACTTGTATAAACTTTTTATAAAAAATGCTATGGAATATACAAATACAACTGACAACTTTTCTTTAGAAGATAATTTATTTTTATATGAGCTAGGTAGAGCTGTCATTTTAAATTATTCTACAAAAATAGAAGAAATAGCGGAAGGCGAATATAAATATGTTTGGAATGCAGATAGAGTTAAAGAGTTCTTAGAATTAGATGATATTTATAAATCTTATTTAGTTAGTCATTATGAAATATCATATGATGATTTAGAACAATCCATAACAGAAAGTATAAGATCTATTAGTTATAATAGTGATTTTAAAAGAAAAATGGAAAATAAATTTTCAGTTCTAAAACCTATACTTTTTAAAACTAATATTTATGTAAATATATTTGAAGATTATGAAAAAGCAGTTAATGTAACAGAAAGTGCCTATACTTATTCGCTTAAATAATTGTTTATTAATTAAAATAGGAACAATTATTTAAGTTGTGTATGTACTTCTTAATATAATACAAATCACATTATAGAGGGTAAAATAGGCAAAAACAGAATAAAATGTTTGACAAGTGCGTAAAATAATAGTATATTAATAACATCAAAACATTGATGAAAAGAAGTAACTATTTCTAATCTTTAAAAGAGAGCTTGTGGTTGGTGGAAACAAGTAAAGTGTGAATAGTGAATAACATTTCGGAGTGCTTAAAGAAATTAAGTAGACTAAGCCGGGCGCAGACCGTTACATTTGCTAGATTTGATAGAATCGAAAAAAGTGATTATAAAGTTAATAATTCCTTTATAATAAATTGGGTGGCACCGCGGAAGACTAGTTTCGTCCCATAGTACTATAAGTATTATGGTATGGACTAGTCTTTTATTATTTATTAGAGAGGATGATTTTTATGTATGAATTAGGAATGTATGATAAGTTATCTAAAAGTTATATATTATCTAAAGATGAATCTCATCGTATTGAGATGACAAAGAAAGCTGTTAAGTTTTGTAATACTTTAAAAAGAAAAGGTGTTCATTATGATTATTGTATTAGCCATGAAGAAGCATCTGGATGTGTTGATTACAGTGAGTGGAATGATGTTTTAGGGGAGAACTATGCTGTAGGAAAAAATTTATTTGTTCAAGAAAGAAAAGGAGAAAAGAAGAAATATCTAGTGATAACAGATAGTTCTAAACAGGTAGATCTAAAAGCTTTAAAAGAAGAACTAGATTGTCGTAAATTAGAGTTTGTTAGTCCTAGCGATATGGAGAGTTTAATTAATGCGACACCTGGTAATGTTTCTATATTTAACCTTATATATGATGAAAATAAAGAAATAGAGTTAATTATAGATGAAGACTTATTAGAAGCTGATGAAATAGCTTTTCATCCTTTATATAATGGTATGAGTATATTTATGCCATTACGTGAATGCTTTAATTTTCTTGCAACTATAGGAAGAAGTGCTGAAGTTATGGCTATTCCTGTAAAAAACGAAGAAAAAGTTTTAATAAAACAATAATAAATGTTATACTAGTTAAGAAAGAGAGGATTAATTATGGCAATTGATGCAAAAGAATTATATGATAGTATTGATGAATATATGGATAAAGAAGTTACATTAGAAGGATGGATTAGAAATCATCGTAAACAAAAAGAGTTTGGTTTTATAGATTTTTCTGATGGTACATGTTTTAAACATATACAAGTTGTTTATGATAATAAGTTAGAAGATTTTGAAGAAATACAAAAATATCATGTTGGTAGTGCAATTAGAGTAAAAGGTGTAGTAGTTAAATCACCTAAAGAAGGACAGCCTTTTGAAGTACAAGCTAGAGAAGTTATTTTATTAGGTGAGTGTCCAGAGGATTATCCAATACAACCTAAGAAACACTCACGTGAATTTTTAAGAGAACAAGCATATCTTAGACCTAGAACTAACTTGTTTCAAGCAGTATTTCGTGTTAGAAGTGTAGCAGCTTATGCTATTCATAAATACTTCCAAGATAGAGGCTATGTTTATTTCCATGCTCCATTAATAACTGCAAGTGACTGTGAAGGAGCAGGAGAGATGTTTCATGTTACATGTTTTGATTTAGAGGATGTTCCAAAAGCAGATGGAAAAGTTGACTATAGCAAAGATATGTTCTCTAAACCTGCATCATTAACAGTATCAGGGCAGTTAGAAGCAGAGACATTCGCTTTAGCTTACAAAAAAACATATACTTTTGGTCCTACATTTAGAGCAGAGAACTCTAATACTAAAGTACATGCTAATGAGTTTTGGATGATAGAGCCTGAGATTGCTTTCTGTGATTTAGATGGTGATATGGAAATAATGGAAGAGATGTTAAAATATGTAGTTAGTTATGTATTAGAACATTGTAAAGATGAAATGGAATTCTTAGATAAGTTTGTAGAAAAAGGACTACTTGATAAACTTACTAAATTAGTTAAATCTAAATTTACTAGAATTACTCATAAAGAAGTTATAGACATATTACAAAAAGCAGATGTTAAATGGGAATTTGAACCAAAACAAGGAGAAGATATCGCTAAAGAACATGAGAAATATATCACAGAATATTTTGATGGACCAGTATTTATTACCGACTGGCCTAAAGATATTAAAGCTTTCTATATGAAACAAAATCCTGATGGAAAGACTGTTGCAGCAGTAGACTTAGAAGTGCCTGGGGCAGGTGAAATAATGGGTGGCTCTCAAAGAGAAGAAGATTATGACAAATTAGTTGCTCGTATGGATGAGTTAGGTATGGATAAGGAAGAACTAGACTGGTACATTAACCTACGTAAATATGGTGGTTGTGTTCATTCAGGATTCGGTATGGGATTTGAGAGACTTTTAATATATTTAACAGGTGTAGAAAATATAAGAGATGTTATACCATATCCAAGAACACCTGGTAACTGTGAGTTTTAGGAGGTTATTTATGGATAATTTCTTGTTAAAAGTAATAGATGAGAATGGTATTGAAATACTTGATGATAAACAAGCTTTTGGTAAAACTCATTATGATTCTCTTGAAAAGCTTTCAAAAATGATAAATATATCTTTTACAACTAGAAATAGAGAAACAATGGCGTTACAATTAGCAGAAGAAAGAAATTTGACAACTATTTTTAATGTTAAAGTAGGTTATCTTTTCGTTTTACCAGAAAATTGTACTGAACGTTTAATCAATTACTTAGAAAATAATTTACCTTTATATCAAGAAGAAGAACAAAAGGGTAAGATAATTGAAGTAAGACTTTTTTCTAAGGAACCAGTTTATTATAATCACAACCATTATCGTGATTTAATTACAGAAGAAAAGATAGATATTTTAGAAGGTAAGAAAAATGAAAAAGAATTTGTTACAGTTTTGTTAAAAGAAGAACTTGCAAGGCAAAAAGAGATAATTGAATCTAAAAAGAAGTGAATAAAATTTAATCAAAAAAGTTTTATGTAAAAAACAACATAAATCTTTTTTTTGTAGCATTATTTAGTTTACAAATGTTCTTTCTGATGATAAAATATAAACTATAAAAGAGGTGAGGATTATGAATGAAATTGGAAAAAATTTAAAAAAAATAAGATTATTAAAAAATCTTTCTCTTAAAGAAGCAGGTAAACTTCTTAATATGTCTTCTACTGCTATTTCAAAATATGAGAAAGGTGATATAGTACCTAATTCATCTAAACTAATAGAATTTGCTAATGCTTATAAAGTTAAAACTATTGATTTAATTAAAGTATATAAGACTCCTAAAATGAAATTTACTTCTTTTAGAAAGAAAAAAAGGTTAGCTGGTGGAAATTTAGAGCTTTTAAAACAATTGATATTAGAAGAAGTTTCTAAATATTTAGAAGTTCTTGATTTAAGTAATGTAAATAGTAATACTTTTAAACTTAAGAAATATTCATGTAATGATTTTAATGATGCTGAAAAAGCAGCGGAGAAGTTTAGAAATTTTATTGAAATATCTAATAAACAGCCAATTTCAGACTTAATTAATATATTAGAGAACTTAGGTATTATTATAATTCAAGTGAAAAATTATGATAATCGTTTTAGTGATTTTGATGGATTAAGCGAAATTGTTGAAGGAGTTCCTGTTATTGTTTTATTAGATGGTATAACTGATGGAGCAAGGCAGAGATTTACTATTGCACATGAACTAGGTCATTTAATATTAGATATTAAAAATGAAAGAATAGATTCAGAAAAACTTGCAAATCGTTTCGCAAGTGCTTTACTAATACCTAAAGAAGCGATTATAAATGAGTTTGGTTCACTAAGAAAAAAAATAAGTTTTTATGAGTTAAATGCTTTTAAAAATGAATATAAAGTTAGTTATGCAGCGATTGTATATAGACTAAAAGATTTAAATATTATTAATGAATACTTATATAAAAAATTAAACATATTTATAAGTAAAAATATAGGTAAAAATGATCCTAATCCTATAATACCTGAAATATCATATGGATTTAAACGAATTGTTCATAAATTAAAAGCAAATGGTATTATCACTTTAAATAAAGCTTGCGAACTTTTGGGGGTATCAGCTGATGAGTATAACAGAGAAGATTATAGTTACTGATACTAACATAATAACAGATTTAAGTAATGCAAATATTTTAGATAAGTTTGTAAGCTTAGATAATGTTTATATAAGCGATTTAGTTAAAACTGATGAAGTAAACTTTAAAACTGGTAATTTAAAAATAATTAATAAATTTAAAACACTTAAGATAACAGAAGAACAATTAATTGAAGTAAGTACCTTGGCTAGTAAAGAAAGTAAATTATCTATATATGATGTAATTAATTATATACTTGCAAGAGATAATGATGGGGGGCTTGCAACAGGAGATGATAGGTTAAGAAAATATTCTCTTGAAAATGGTGTAAAAGTAATTAGAACTTTAAAAATTATTAGATTGTTAAAAGAAAAGAATATAATATCTTGTAGGGAAACGATTAAGGCTTGTATCTTATTGAAAAAGTGTAAAAAGACTAGAATACCGGAAGAAGATATTAATAATTTAATAGAAGAGTTTAAAACAGAATTAGTTATAGTTTAGAAAAAAGAAGTGATTTATATGTATGATAAATATCATTTAACCAAAGAACTTAATTTATCTTTAGCGAGAAAAATGTTTGTTTCTAACATCTTTAATAGTGCTAGACTTGAAGAAATTAATATAACTTATGAAGAGACAAAGAAAGTTTTGGAAGGAGTAAATGTTCCTAGTTTACGATTGGATGAAATAAATTGCATTTTAAATCTGAGGGATGCTTGGAATTTTACTATTTCTAATATAGATACTGATGTTAGTCTTGATTTTATATGCAAAGTTAATTCGTTTGTATCAAAAAATGAATCTTTAGAATGGGGGGTTTTAAGAACAGGTAAAGTTGGTATAAATGGAGTAGATTATATTCCTGATATTCCTAATAGAGAAGATGTTATTACAAATATAAACGAGATTTTAAAAGAAGAGAATATAACTGGTAGAAGTTTAAACCTTATGCTTTATTTAATGAGAAGTCAAATATTTTGGGATGGTAATAAAAGAACCGCTATGATAGTTGCTAATAAACTCCTTATAAGTAATGGTTGTGGTATTATTTCTGTTAAGGAAGATGATATAAATGAATTTAATAAACTATTAACAGAATATTATAATACTGGTAATAAAGATAAGATAATCCCTTTTCTATATGATAAATGTATATTTGGATTAGAATTAAATAACACATAGAAGCAAATCTATGTGTTATTTAAATATTTAAGTATATTATTTTTTAAATATAAACATTCATCTGTGTCCTTAACATTAAATGTTTTTATAAAGGTATTGATGACATTATCAATAGTATTTTCAGTAATAGTTTTTTTACTTGCATCTAAATTTAAGTCATAAATAAAAGCTAATATGTTAGCAAGTTTATCTATAGCAGTTTTTCGGTTTTTTAAATCAACTAATCTATGACTATCAAAATCTTCTTTAACTTTGGAATTTAGTTTAGCTCCTTCTACATATGGCAAAATATAAAAGTCTTTGATATTATTATCATAGGTAGCGACATAAAATATATCTAATTTATCTGCATCTCTAATTGCTTTACAAAACAGTTTTTCTTTAGCAGTTAATTCATAATTTAAATTCATTTTATTATGATATTTAACTGCTTTATAAATAATATTATCATACTTATTATCATCTATAAATTTTCTAATAAGATTATCTTTGAAAAGAATATCCACACCTAAATCAGCATGGTCTATAGTTTTACTATCAACAATAGAGTTATATTTTTTCATTTGAAGAAATCTACCAATATCATGTAAATAACCAATTAATACTAAGAGATTTAGCGATTTTTTTACAATTGTCTTTCACTCTTAAAGTGTGTTCATACTTTCTTTTAATAGTTATATTATTTAAATCAAACTTACTAACATAATCTTTAAAAGTCTTATCTACATTTTCTAAATCTATCATATTCCATTTCCTCCTAAAATATAAGAGTCTTTAATATTCTTTGGGTATTCTTAAAGTTATACTTTGCTACTTCTTTTAACTTCTCTTCTCCATACTTATTAACAAGTTCTTCCCCAACTTTATCAACTTCAGGACCTGCTCCTTTAGGAAGAGGTAGACCTACTTCATCACAAAGTTTGTCAAACTCTTTTAGAAATATATATCTACTAATAATAGATGCTGCGCCAACTGCTAAATTCTTATCTTCTGCCTTTTGAACAAAAGTAATACCTCTTTGAATGTTAGGAACATCTTTAATATAATCATAGTATCTAGCTTCTCTTGCAAATTCATCGACAATAATATAGTCAACTTCTGGTTTTAAATCTTGCATTATTTGATAAAGTACTTTGTTATGCATAATGGCTTTAATTTTATTCATATTAATATCTTTACTATACTTTTCATTATATTCTTTATTAGTTAAAATTAAACTTCGATAAGGAATCTTTTTAATAAGTTCTGGAGTTACTTTTAAAATAAAGTCATCAGTTAGTTTTTTAGAGTCTCTTATACCTAAGTCTTCTAAATATTTTACATTATCCTTACTTACATATGTTGCCGTTACCACAATAGGTCCAAAGTAGTCTCCAGTTCCAACCTCGTCACTACCAACTGATGAGCAGTTATGATGTATAGAATCCCTTTCTATTTCTTGTTCTTTTTCTTTTTCTTCTTTAGTATTAGATAAAAAAGTTCCCCACATTGCCGCATCTACATCAGCTGACACTCCTTGAAACATAACTTTACCAGATTCATACATCGTAATAACAGTATCTTCATCTTTCGCTTGAAAGACGACATAAGGAATTTTTTTATCTCGCATTTTATCCTTATAATACTCTATCATTTTTTGTTTAACTTCATCATTTACTTTTATAACAACGTTCATACTTTACACCTCTTACAAAATATTATAGCATAGTTTTAAAATATAGTTTATAATAAATATAGAAGGAGTGTGGTTTTATGAGCCCAAATATATTTAGTGTAGTTATAGTATTACTTATTTTACTCTGTGGAGTGATTGGAAGTAGAAGAGGGATTCTTAAAGAACTTGTTATAATTGTAGGAACAATAGTTGTTTTTGCCTTATCCTTTTTCTTAAAAGATGTAATAGCTTCACTTTTTTGTCAGAACTTACCATTCTTTAATTTTAGAATACCTTTAGGTAATTTAATTAGTTTAAATATTATATTCTATCAGTTAATAGCATTTCTATTAGTAGTTATAGTATTAAGATTAGTATTACAGATACTAATAGATGTAACAGGTATTTTTAGTAAGATTATTAATGCTACAATAATCCTTGCTCTACCTAATAAATTATTAGGATTTGTAGTAGGACTATTAGAAGGTTATATCTTAATGTTTATAATCCTTAATGTCATTGCTATACCTATGAGTGGTAGTGAGTTATTTATGTCCTCTGGTGTAAGACAATTTATTGTTAATGATAGCCCAGTACTTAAAGATAGCTTAGGAGGGCTCAACTATGCAATAGAAGATGTACTTAGTTTATCTAGCGGTGATGATAGAAATACTAATGATTTAAAAGTTATAGATATTATGCTAAAATATAAGACGGTATCAGTAGAGTTTATGGATAATGTTAAGAAAACAGGAAAACTTGATGATATTAGTGGCCTTGATGGTGTAATAGATAAATATAGATAGGAGGAATAAAATGAATTATTTAGAAAATGTAGATGATTTTGAAAAATTGATTAAAGAAGGAGATGTTCTAGTAGATTTCTTTGCTACTTGGTGTGGACCATGTAAAATGTTAAGTCCAGTATTAGAAGAAATAGCTGAGAAGTTTCCAAGAATTAAAGTTGTTAAAGTAGATATAGACAAGTTTGATGACTTAACAAGAGCTCATGGTATTATGAGTGTACCTACTATAGAAGTATATAGAAATGGTACTTTAGTTAAAAAAGAAGTAGGTTACCATAATCTAGATGAAATAGTATCTTGGTTACCAAGGGACTAGTAAAAACTAGTCTTTTTTCTTTGATGCAACTAAAAATTTACATAAATTAACTGAAAATTGGTGGGATGCAACCAAATATTCTGATAAATTTAACACGAGGTGAGAAAAATGAATTTTGCTAGTAATTTGCAAAAGTTAAGAAAAAGAGAAAATATGAGTCAAGAAGCACTTGCTGAAAAGCTTGATGTTACAAGACAATCTGTATCTAAATGGGAAAGTGGGGCAAGTTATCCTGAAATGGATAAACTAATATCTATTTGTAAGATATTTAATGTCGATATGGATACGTTAGTAAATGGAGATGTAGATATAGGTAATATTGATAAAGAAACATCTATTAATACTAAAGATATCTTAGATAAGTTTAATACTTTAATGAAAAAGATTGTATGTCTATTTGAAAGTATGAGCTTTAAAGAGATAATAGAGTTTTTAGTAACAGTATTTCTTTTAGTAATAATTATTATAGTAGGTACTATTCCAAAAGACATTATAGAAAACTTAATAGGTACTAATCTTTTAGAAGGTATTACTTATGTAGGACCTACATTAAATACATTATTTAGGTTAATAGTAGATATATTATATAGTGTCTTCGCTATCGTTATTTTTGCCTATGTCTTAAAAATTAAATATTTAGATAGAATTAAGATTAAAGAAGATACTGATAAAGAGATAGTAGTAAAAGAAAAAGAGAAAAGAGTAGAAGAAGTAGAGAAGGTTATTATTAAAGATGCTAGTAGTAATAGTAATTCTTTAACAAGATTACTTGCTAAAATAATTATTTATATTATTAAGTTCTTTGTAGTATTATTTCTTTTCGCACCACTTATATGTATAGTAGTCCTTGCTGTTATGTTAGGCTTTGAAGTATTATTTGTTATAAAAGGATTACCTTTAGTAGGAATGCTTTTATGGACAATTGCAGGTATAATAATTAGTGCATTATGTTTTGAAGTACCACTTAACTTTGTTATTAATCATAAGAATAATTATAAAAGAATAATGATTACCTTACTTATATCACTAGTTATAGTTATAATAGGTTCTATTATCTTTGCTTTTGAGTTTTTCTCTATTACTTATGTAAATGAATTACCAAAAGATGTAAAGGCTAAAGAGATTAGTGAAACACTTCCTATGACAAATGATTTTAAGACTATAGGTTATTACTATAATGATATAGAGTATGTAGTAGATGATAGCTTAACAGATGAAATAGAAGTAGATGTTACTTATTATGATTATTTAATAAACAATAATATAGAAATAGAAGTACATAACAATAATTTATTAGTATATATGGATAGTCCTAAAAAATTTAGTTTTAAAGAGGCCTTAGATAAAGTAAGTGATGATATTAAAGATGGTAAGGTCTATAATTATGATAAGTTAAATGAATATAAAGTTACTATTAAGACTAGTAGTAATAATATTAATATAATAAAAAATAATAATAAAGAATTCTTTAATGAAAATAATTCCTAGTTATGTTTAGGAATTATTTTTTCATTTACATAGTTAATTGTAACAAGGTTAGAAATACTATCTAATACCTCTTTAGTAGTTTCTATTATATAAGTACAGTTTTCTTCATATGATTTATTTTTAATAATACTATCTTTAAGTAAATAGTTAATCTCTTTTTCTTTAGAATATGGAAAAGTAATAGAAGCCTCTATTCCAGTTATTAGTTCTACTAAAGTAGATTTATTAATAACTTCTTTACAAGTATTAGAATAGGCTCTAATAAGTCCACCTGGTCCTAATTTAATACATCCAAAGTATCTTATTACTACTACTAAAATATTTACTAAGTCATTACCTTCTATAACATTTAAAATAGGTATCCCTGCTGTTTTATTAGGCTCGCCATCATCACTAAAGCCTTTATCATTAATCAGTTTAAAGGCATAACAATAATGAGTGGCATTTTTATATTCTCCTTTTAGTTTATTTATATTATCTTTAACATCATCAAGAGACTCTATAGGTATAATAACTCCTATAAATTTAGAATTTTTTATAGTTATTTCATATATTTCTTTAGTTAAAATGGTTTTCATAGTTAGTTCCTTTCTATATTTTTATTTTACAGTAAAAAGTTACAAAAGACAAATAAGGTACTTGTATCATTTGAATTTCTATACTTAAATATTAAGTTTTATCTAATATTTATGACTTTTTTCTACTTTTTTCTTTCTTTTTGACTTATAAATGCTATAATATTATTAGTTTGGTAGGAAAGGTGTGGTATCTTTATGGATTTTACCTTTAATAGTAAAGAAGAATTATATCAGATGATAGAACCTGCTTTAGATGCTAAGAAAAGTGAATTAGATAGACTTGGGTATCGTCATATTCATAAAAACGATGTCTGGAATTATTTAATACTAACTAAATGGTCTAAAGCTCATAACTTAGAACTTAGTGATATAGTTAGTGATATTTTAAATTGTGATAATAAGCTATTAAATAAATATCTTAAAGATAATCTTGCCAAAAGAGATAATATAGAAATCATTTAGAAACATAATCGGAGGTATGTCATGAAGAAAGATAAGGAAATTAAAGAAAAAAAGATAAAAAAAGAAAGAGGTCATATGGCTAAAGAGAAGAAAAGTATGTTATTAAAGACAGGATTACTAGTAGTAATCGCTGTCATAGTATGCTTTTTAATAGTACCATTATTTAAGTCATTAAACTTTGGCCTTGATTTACAAGGAGGCTTTGAAATACTTTATGAAGTTAGTCCTATTGATGGAAGTAAGATGACTAAAGATAAGTTAAATGCAACTTATAAAAGTATGCTTAAACGTATTGATACTTTAGGAGTTAGTGAACCGGAAATAACTTTAGAAGGTAATGATAAGATTAGAGTTAAACTTGCTGGTGTTACTAATAAAGATGAAGCGAGAGAGACATTATCTACTGTTGCAACTCTAACTTTTAGAGATAGTGAAGATAATTTACTAATGTCTAGTGATGTCTTAGAAGCAGGTGGGGCTAGACTTACTACAGATCAAAATGGTAGACCTGCTGTTAGTTTAGCAGTTAAAGATAAAGATACTTTCTATAAAGTAACTAATGCTGTTAAAGATTATGAAAATAACGTTATAGTTATTTGGTTAGATTATAATGAAATGACTGATTCTTATGCTAGTGAAGCTAGTATGTGTGGAACAAGTGAGAGTAATTGTATAAGTGCAGCGACTGTTTCTGAAGGTTTTGCTAGTGATGTTATTATTCAGGGTAACTTTACAGAAGAAGAAGCTAGTAATTTAGTTGATTTAATTAATTCAGGAAGTCTTCCTGCTAAACTTACAGAAATATCTAGTAAGACAGTAGGAGCTAGTTTTGGAGATGCAACCCTTACTATGACAATGTATGCTGGTATTGCCGGTGTTCTTGCTATTATTATATTACTTATTGGTATTTATAACTTTGCAGGTATTATCTCTGCAGTATCTATACTTTTATATACCTTATTAGTATTTGCAGCCTTCTGGCTAATTGGTGGAGTCTTAACTCTACCTGGTATTGCCGCTTTAATTCTTGGTATAGGTATGGCAGTTGATGCTAATGTTTTAACATATTCTCGTATTAAAGAAGAACTACTTAAAGGAAGAAGTTTAGAGACGGCCTTTAAAAACGGTAGTAAAGCAAGCTTTGGAACAATACTTGATGCTAACCTTACAACATTATTAGTTGCCATTATCATGTTCTACTTAGGTGAATCTAGTGTTAAAGGATTTGCAACTATGTTAATCATCAATATTATTGTAACAATGGTTACTATGGTCTTTATTACAAGATTCTTAATGAAGATGTTTGTTAAGACTAAATACTTTGATAATAAATTAAACTTCTTTATTGGTGTACATGAAGAAAATATTAATAAAACTGATAAGAAACCTACTTACAACTATCTAGGTCTTAGTAAATTCTTTGCTGCCTTTAGTTTAGTAGTAATACTGGCATCAGTCGTTATGTTTGCTTTTAAAGGAATGAATCTTGGTATTGACTTCCAAGCTGGTAGTGATATTACTCTTGCAACAACAGAAGTTAGTGAAAAAGACTTAAGAAGTGATTTAAAAGAGTTAAAACTTGATGAAGTAAGTATTGATATTACTAGTAGTGAAACTGATATTAGAGTATGTGATGAGTTAAAAGAAGATGAGATTAATAAAGTAGAGAGTTATTTCTTAGATAAATATAATGCTAGTGTTGATATTGGAGTTGTTTCTAATGCCGTTAAACAAGATTTAATTAAAAATGCCATATTCTCAATAGTTATCTCTTTAATAGGAATAATTCTATATATTACCTTTAGATTTAAATTTAGTTATGGTATTTCATCAGTTATCTGTTTAGTACATGATGCCTTAATGATGGTTGCAAGTGTTATCCTTTTAAGAGTAGAAGTAAATTCAATGTTTATTGCAGCGGTACTTGCCATTATTGGATATTCTATAAATAATACAATAGTTGTCTTTGATAGAGTAAGAGAAAATTTAAGAAAGAAAGATAAAGAAAACCTTAATAAAGAAGAACTTAAAGATGTAGTTAATATAAGTATTAAAGAAACTATGTCAAGAAGTATTTATACATCATTAACTACCTTACTTCCAGTAATTGCTTTACTTGTTATGGGAAGTAGAGAAATATTAACCTTTAATGTAGCGATGATAGTAGGATTAATCGCTGGTACTTATTCATCATTATTACTTGCAGGCTGGCTTTATGTGTTCTTTGCAAGTAAGAAGAAAAATAATAATAAAAAGAAAAAAGTAGTTAAAGAAGTGAGTGAGAAGACTATTAAAGGAGTAAATGATTATGAATAAATCTCCAATTGTAAATATAACGATTAAAAAGAAAATGTTTTCTGTAGCTTATGCTGTAGTTACAGGGGAAAACGAAGTTAAATCTGCAAAAAAAATTGTTAGCATTATATAGGGATAGAATAAAACAAAGAATAATTGGAAAAGATACTATGAAGGAATATAACTATTTATTAAGTATATATCCTTCAATGGTGAGTGGATATAAAAAAGCTTTAAAATTAGAAAAACGTTTTTTAAAATCAAACTATTCTAAAATTTATAATGATTTAAAGGGCGAAGCATTTTTTTCTTATATGATTCATTCTCAAATTCCAAAGGAGAGAGTATTTGATCATGGTAATTGGAATGAAGCCGTATTTGCAGAAGAAATGAGGATTCATGACAATGTGATGAAAAAAATGCATAGAATATGATAATACTAAATTTTGAAAACAATAAAAATGTATAAAAAGATTAAATATATATGAGGGGTGAAAGACGTGAAAAAAGATACTATTACAATAGATGATTTAATGGATAAAGTAGACTCTTATATAAAAGATCCTAAAGAGCGAGAAAAGATACTTGATGCTTATTACTATGCTAAAGAAAAACATGCTGGACAGTATCGTAAGAGTGGGGAGGAATATATTATTCATCCCCTTAATGTTGCGATGATACTTACTTCAATTTACTCAGATAGTGAGTGTTTGATGGCAGGACTTTTACATGATGTAATAGAAGACTGTGATGTAGATATAGATGAGTTTAAAGAAAAGTTTGGTCTTACTGTCTATAAAATAGTAGATGGTGTTACTAAGTTAGGTAGACTTCACTTTTCTACTGATAATGAATACTTAGTAGAGTACTATAAAAAGATAATTGTTGGTATGAGTGAGGATGTTAGAGTAATTATTGTTAAGCTTGCAGATAGACTTCATAATATGAGAACATTATGGGCAACTCCTGTTGAAAAACAAAAGAAAAAGTCTAAAGAAGTTCTTGAAATCTTTGCACCTTTAGCCCATCACTTAGGTATTCATAAAATAAAAAGTGAACTAGAAGACTTATCGCTTCGTTATTTAAAACCAACTGTATTCTATGATATTGCTGATAAACTTAATAAAACAAAGGCAGAACGAGATACAACTGTTTATGAGATGCAAGAAGAAGTAACAGAACTACTTAATGAACATCATATACCGCATCAGATAAAGGGACGTGCTAAGAGTATTTATAGTATCTATAATAAACTTGATAAAGGTAAGAAATTTAGTGATATCTATGATTTACTGGCTTTAAGAGTTTTAGTAGATACTGAACAAGACTGTTATCTTGCTCTTGGTCTAATCCATTCTAAGTTTAGACCACTCCCTAAACGTTTTAAAGACTATATCGCTATGCCTAAGCCTAATATGTATCAGTCCCTTCATACAACCGTCTTTGGTATTGATGGTTATCTATTTGAAATTCAAATTAGAACTTATGAGATGGATGAAGTTGCCGAAAATGGTATCGCTTCCCACTGGGCATATAAAGAAAATGGTGGTAGTAATAAAACGGCTAATCTTCAGTCTTTAACTACCCAAAAGCTTCAATTCTTTAAAGAGATAATGGAGTTAGAAAACGATAAGATGAGTAGTGAAGACTTTGTTAGTTCTGTTAAAGATGAAGTTTTAAATAATAATATCTATGTCTTTACTCCTAAAGGAGATGTCTTTGAATTACCTAAAGGAGCGACTCCTTTAGACTTTGCATATAAAGTTCATAGTAAAGTAGGGGAGACTACAGTTGGGGCTTTTGTTAATGGGAATATTGTTCCTTTGGATTATGAGTTAAAAAGTAATGATATAGTTAAAATAAATACTAATAAAAGTGCCCATCCATCAAAAGAGTGGTTAAATATCGTTAAAACAACAGGGGCTCGTAATAAGATTAAGAGTTACTTTAGTAAAAATGAAAAAGAAGTTCTAGTAGAACGAGGGAAAGAGTTCTTAGAAAAAGATTTAAGGAAAAGAAAAATACCTCTTAATGACTTTTATAGTGATGAGAAAATTAAAGAAGTCTATAAAACTTTAAAAATAGATAATCTTGATGACTTATACTATGATATAGGTAGTGGTAAACATACTCCTAATAATGTTATTAATATAAATTATGAGAAAAAAGAAGAAGAGAAGCCTAAACTACTTAAAAATATTGTCAAAATAAATGATAGTGCTTCAGACATAATAGTTGACGGAATAGACAAAATAAAAGTAAGTATCGCTTCATGCTGTAAACCAGTTCATGGTGATGATATTGTTGGTTATATTACAAGGGGTAATGGTATTACTATCCATAGAAGTACTTGCCGTAACTTAGCAAGTATGGATGATAGATGTATCAAAGTAAGTTGGGATGATAAACCTACTAATAAGTATTATAGTGACTTAATTATTAGAACAGATACCCTAGATAATAAACTAGTTGATATTACTAGTACGGTTAGTAAAGATAATGCTTCTATTACAAGTATCAAAACAGTAAATAGAGATGAATATGCTACTTATGAGATGGAAGTAGTTGTTAGAGATTTAGAACACTTAAATAAATTAATACTAGATTTAAATAATTTACCATATATTACAAGTGTAGAAAGGTTGATATCATGAGAGTCTTAGTCCAAAGATGCAGTAATGCTAAATGTGTTGTTAAAGGTAAGAACATTAGTGAAATAGATGATGGCTTAATGTTACTTGTTGGTTTTACTGATACAGATAATAAAGATACTGTTTTATGGATGGTAAAAAAGATCCTTAATCTTAGAATATTTCCTGATAGTAATGGTGTAATGAACTTATCTATCTTAGATACTAAAGGCTCTATTTTATCGATATCTCAGTTTACTTTATATGCTGATACTACTAAAGGTAATAGACCTAGTTATATTAAAGCGATGGGTGGAGAGAAAGCAAAGTTACTTTATGAATACTTTAATAAAGCATTAAGTAGTTATGTTCCTACAAAGAGTGGAGTATTTGGGGCAGATATGTCTATTACTTTGACTAATATGGGACCTACTACGATTATGTTGGAGAGATAATTATGTATAAAAATAAAATAAATTATAAATTATTAAATTTTTTAATCCTTATGGGACTTTTGTATATTATAGTTACTAATATAGGTACTTGGTTTAATATCTTTGCCTCTATTATTAGTATCTGTATGCCTTTTATTATTGCCTTTGCTATTTCTTATGCCCTTAATCCCATAGTAAGAAAACTAGTAGAAAAAGGGGTTAGAAAATCTCTTGCTGTTACTATTGTGGTTGTTGCTGTCTCTGCTATTATCATTGCTTTATTAGTTATAACCTTACCACTTCTATATAATCAACTTGTGATGTTTGCTACTAACTTTGGTAAAGTAATAGAAGATGTAGGAGATAAATTTAATATTAATCTAGACTTTATAACTGATAGTAGTGAGGGTTATTTAAACGATATTATTACTAGTTTAGGTAACTTTCTAAAAGATGGTACCATTGATATAGTAGGTAAAACGGCATCATTTTTAGGTAAAGTAGTAATCTGTTATGTTGTTTCTATCTATTTCCTTGCTTATATGGATAAGATAAGAGAGGTAGTGGCAACCTTCTTAAAACAAGCGAAATATAAGTATTATCGTTATGTTAAAGCTTTAGATACTGAGCTTAGTAATTATTTAAAAGGCCTTTTAACCTTTATGGTTATTCAGTTCTTTGAATATTCTCTTGTCTTTTTAATAGTAGGACATCCTAACTGGTTCTTATTTGGAGTTCTAGCTTCCCTTACTACCGTTATTCCTTATTTTGGAGGACTTATTACCAACTTACTTGCACTTTTAACAGCATCAGTCATAAGCCCATCATTATTTATCGCTACCTTAGTAATCTGTTTAATATTCCCTCAGTTAGATGGTTATGTTATATCTCCTAGAGTCTATGGCAAGACAAATAATGTAAACCCACTAATTACGATTATGATGGTATCAATTGGGGGTACAGTAGGAGGACCTCTTGGTATAATTATCGCTTTACCAGTATATATATTAATATCAGCAAGTTATAGATTCTTTAAAAATGATATCAAAAAAGGCGTTAAAAAAGTTAAAGCCGAGATAAGTTAAGTAAGTGTCAAGTAGTCCTGTAAACTTGATAAAGTGCTAGATTTGTGCTAAAATTATATATGCTTATGGAAAGCGAAAAAAAGAAAGTGGTGGTTGGACGCTATTATGAGGACTTTTTATCCAAGTGAGGAGTTTAATAATATAATAATGCCAATTGTAAGTAATAGTGAGTATCAAAAGACAAAGAATTGTGTCCATCATGGCATGGATAGATATTCGCATATGATGAGAGTTGCTTACTATTCATATAAAGTAACTAAGTTTTGTCATTTAGATTATAGAAGTACAACAAGAGGAGCGGTTTTACATGATTTCTTTTTAGATGAGTATGATGAGAAAAGAGCTCATATGTTAGTAAATCATCCTAAAATTGCTTTAGAAAACTCTAGTAAGTATTTTGATTTAAATGACTTAGAGCAAGATATAATTAAAGCTCATATGTTTCCTGTAGGTAAGACACTTCCAAGATATTTAGAAAGTTGGATAGTCAATGTTGTTGATGATATCGCTTGTTTCTATGAGAGAAGTTATGTCTTAAAGGAAAATATGTCTGTCGCTTGTAGTATGGTTATTTTATTATTCATGGTATTTTTCAAGAGATGGTGAACCTTATGAACATAAAAGAGTTGTTAGATGGTAATGTTAATAATATATCAATAGATGAAGAATTTACTATTCCTAAAGAAGAATATGCTAATACTGATATAATAGATTTAGAGAAAATTAAAGTAAAAGGTAATCTAACATATCCGGATGTTGATGATTTATTATTAGAAGTAGATTGTTCTTCTACAATGAAATTAAATGATTCTGTTAGTTTAGAGCCAGTAAATTATCCTTTTTCTTTTAAAATTAGTGAAAATGTGGCTGAATTCTTAGAAAAAGATCAATTTACTCTTGATATTATTAGCATTTTATGGGAAAATATAGTACTAGAGATCCCTATTCGCTATAGCGAAGTCACTAATTATGATGAATATAAAGGGGATGGATGGAGAGTTATTAGTGAAGATGAGAAAAAGGTAAATACTAATAATCCCTTTAAAGATTTATTAAAAGAAATAGAGAAGGAGTGATAATGATGTTAAAGTTAGATATTCAAATGTTTGCAGTTCCTTTTAGAAAGGTATCTAAAACAAGAAAAAGAATGAGAAGAAGTCATAACGCAATTGACGTACCAGGAATGGTTAAATGTCCTAACTGTGGGGAAATGATTAAAGCTCATCGTGTTTGTCCTAAATGTGGAAGTTATAAAGGAAAAACAGTTGTTGATATGACAGAGAAAGAAGAGGCTTAATAAAGTCTTTTTTTGTTGTTATTTTTCTTCTTTTGTGATAGTATAAAGAAACAGAAAAGAGGAAGAGTTATGAAAGTAATTAGAGATGAAGATAAAAATAGTAATAAGTATATAATGAGGTTTGAAGTAGAAAAAGGTACTATTCAAAAAAATACTAGAAAAAATGCTTCTGCTGTTGAGATTAAAACTGAAGACTATAATAATCTAGTAGTTTATATGGCTAATGGTTCTAAACCTAGGTATACTAATATAGAAGAGAATAAAGTAAGGTTATTAGAATTAAGACATCAGCAATTTTTAAAGAATAAAGGGAAGTTAAAGAGTTTGAAAGACTATAAAACTATCTTTAATGTTGTCTCTGGCGGAATTGCAGGTATTATTGTAGGTGTGACTTCTATGGCTACTAGTTCAATTACAATTCTTTTGCAGTGTTCTGCTATTGCTTTTGTTTTAGCATATACTTCTGCTCTTGTAGTTAATAAAGTAATAAATAGTAAAATAAATGATATAAATAAATATGCTTTATTTTTCGAAAATGAAGATATATTTAAAGATGTAGATTTAGATGATTCTAATATTTTAGAAAGAGTTAAAAGTAAAGATAAAGCAATAATTGCAGAAATAAAACAAGAAAAAGATAAAGAGAATGAAAAAACATATTTCGATAATAATAGTATTGATGGCCTATCTTTAGATGCTTTAAGAAAGATAAAAGCTAATATAGAAAGAGAAAACTATTTAGGTTTAGTTAGGACTGATGAGAAAACTAAAGGTAAGTCATATGTAAAGTAAAAAAATAAAATTTATATGAATTTTGAAAATTGACTTAAAAAGAGGAGTCAATTTTTTATTTTCTCTAGAGGAATTTTCAAAATTAAAGGTAGTAAATACCTCCAATTACTAATTTTCGTAAATTGCAATGTATTTTAACTTATGTTAGAGTGTAGGCATCTGCAGATAAATCATTATTGTTGGAGGTAAAAATATTATGAAACAAAAAGAAAATAAAGAAAAGAATGAAAAGAGTGAGAAGAAATTCATTAGTCTTTTATCAGACACTACATTTAAACACTTCTTTAAAATAGAAGACTATAAAGAATTCTTTAATACTATTATAAAACCATATACTAATATGGATATTAGTGAGTTTAGATTATATGATACTGAATTTAATAGTGGTAATGAAAAACGTGATTATCGTTTAGATATATTACTTGAAAGTGATAAATGTGATTTAATTATATTAATAGAGATGAATCAGTTTCCTAGTGAAGAGACAAAATATAAAGATAGATTATATGTATACGGCTTACTTGCTAAAAGCCTAAATAGTGGTGAAGATATAAAGAAGAAGAAAGTCATTCAAATAAACTTTAATAAAGAAAAGCATCCTTATGTAAGTAAAGGTTCATTCTATTTAATGGATAAGGTAACTAATAGAGAAATAAAAGATTTCGAAATATACGAAGTGTATCTTGAAAATTACAAAGGAATAAGATATAATGGAGACAATAAAGAAGAAGCATATCTATCTTTATTTACTGCTACATCTTATGAAGAGTTAAGAGAAATAGCAGGAGATGATAAGGAGGCATTAAAGATTGTGGATGAATTAGAAAGACTAGGACTTGATGATAAGTTTGGATTAGCATATGATAATGAATTGATGCAGAAAAAAATGATTAATACCGCTCGTAATTGGGGTTATGATGATGGTAAAGAAGCTGGGAAAGCTGAAGGACTAGAAGAAGGTGCTAAGGCAGAAAAAATATCTATTGCTAAAAAACTTCTTAATATAGGTACACCTAAAGAAGACATAATAAAGGTTACTGGACTAAGTATAGAAGATTTAAATAACTTATTAGAAGATAATGATTAGACAATTAATAACTGTAAGGAGGCTACAATATTATGAGCAAATCAGAAAATTTATGGCTTGATGATGATTTTGGATTAGCATATGATAATGAGATGATGCAGAAAAAAATGATTAATACCGCTCGTAATTGGGGTTATGATGATGGTAAGGCAGATGGTGCTAAGGCAGAAAAAATAGAAATTGCTAAAAATCTTCTTAATATAGGTACACCTAAAGAAGATATAATAAAAGTTACAGGTTTAAGTGAAGATGAGATAAATAATTTACTAGAAGAGTTAAAGAAAGAAGCTTAATAACTTCTTTCTTTAATCCTAAAAATGAGGTGCTGATATGGATTTTAAATTTACTGATAATTCTATTTATATTGTTCCTAATAGTTTAAAATTAAAACTATTAGATAAGTTGTCAAAAGAAAGAAAAATTTATAATATAACTTTTATAAGTTTAGAAGAATTAGAAAAACATTATTTCTTTGATATAAAAGAAGATGCTTTACTATATCTTTTAGATAAGACTAATGAGAATATAGATGTGTTAAGACTTATGTTAGGAAATCTTTATAAAATAGAAATTACTAAAGAATATAGGGAGTCTAAATTAAATAATCTTAAGAGTTTATATTATGACTTAAAAAATAATAACTATCTAATATTTGATAAAGGTTATATTGATTATTTATTAACTAAAAACATCTTTATCTTAGGTTATAGTATGCTAGAGGCATATCAAAGAGATATGTTAGATAGTATTAATACTAACTATTTAGATATTAGTGGCAATTTATCTATAGATACTGTATATAAATATCATTCTATGAAAGATGAAGTTATAGGTACGGCTTTAAAGATAAGAGAACTTAATAGTAAAGGTGTTAGTTATAATAAAATCTTTCTAGCGGGTGTTGACAATAGTTATAACTATTTACTTAAAACTATTCTTTCTATGTTTGATATACCTTTATACCTTAAATCTACTAGTAAACTAACTTCTTTAATAAGTGTTAAAGAGTATCTAAAAGATAAAGATATTAATCATATTAAAGATATTAATTTAAAAGCTAAGATTATGAAAATAAATGATGATTTAACTTATGCTAAGAATAGTAAATATTATGATATTCTTTTAAAAGATAGACTAGAAAAGGCTTCAATGGACAGTATAGAGTTAGTAGAGTCTGTTAAAGTCTTAAATGAAGCATTAGATATTCCTTATCTAGTTAGTGATGATGAATACTTGTTTGCCCTAGGTTTTAATCAAAATCATTTACCTAAAATATATAAAGACGAAGAGTACTTAAGTGATAATTTAAAGAATAAATGTAATTTAAATACCTCTACTATTAAAAATAAATTGAGTAAAGATAATCTAGTTAAAGTCCTAGGAACTATTAAAAACCTAACAATATCATATAAACTAACATCATTAACTGGAGAATATGCTAAATCTAGTTTATTAAATGAACTTAATTTAAAAGAAGTAGATAGTCTTAATTATAATTATAATTATAGTAGAGACTTTAATAATTATAGAGTAAGTAGTGTCTTAGATAATTATTATAAATATCATGAGAAAGATAAAGATTTTGACTTTCTAACTACTAATGTAGATACAAGTAAATATACTAGCTTTGATCATAAATTTAAAGGTATTAATAGAGAGGTTACTCCTTATAACTTATCTTACTCAAGTATAGATGATCTTGCTAAGTGTCCTTTTAAATACTATTTAAAATATATCTTAAAATTAGATAGCTTTGAAGAAAATTTTAGTACAAAAATAGGTAATATCTTTCATAGTGTTTTAAAAGACAGTTATAATGATAACTTCTCTTTTGATGTTGCTCTAAATATTGCCTTAAAGGATAATCCTTTAGAAAAAGATGAGGCTGTTTTATTTAGAAGATTAGAAAGTGAGTTAGAGAAAATAGTTAATTATAATAAAGAGGTAGAAAAAAGAAGTTTTCTTACTGAGTTTTATGGTGAAAAGAGATTAGAGATACCTCTTGGTAACCATGCAACTTTAAAAGGCTTTATTGATAAGATACTCTTTAAAGAATTTCATGATAAAACTTATTATGCTGTTTTTGATTATAAGACAGGTAGTGCAACCCTAAACTTAGATTATTTAGATGAGGGACTATATTTACAACTACCATTATATATTTATCTAATTAATAAAAGTAATTTGTTTTCTAATCCTACCTTTGTTGGTTTCTTTTATCAGTACTTATTACAAAACTATAAAGATAAAGAAGAACAACTTAAGAATTTAAAACTAGTAGGTTATACTACTGATGATAAAGTAATACTTTCCTATTTAGATGAAGACTATGAGACTAATTCTTTTGTTAAAGGGTTAAGTGTAAAAAAAGATGGAGAGTTATCTAGTAGAAGTAAAGTATTAAGTGATAGTGAAGTAGAAGATATAATGAACTCTATTAATAAAGCTTTAGATAAATCTCTTAACATAATAGATAATAATCTCTTTGATATCGCTCCTAAAGTAATTAATAATAAAAATATTTCTTGCGAGTTTTGTCCCTTTAAAGAAGTATGTTTTGTAAGTCCTAGTGACTATGTTTATCTTGATAAGAAAGAAGGTGAAGAGAATGCCTAAATTTACTGAAGCTCAACAAAAAGCGATAGATTTAGAAGGTTCTAACATTTTAGTTAGTGCAGGAGCAGGGAGTGGTAAGACTGCTGTTTTAACAGAAAGAGTCTTAAGGAAAATAAAAGAAGGGACACATATTAACGAACTTTTAATCTTAACATTCACTAATAAAGCTGCCCTTGAAATGAAAGAGCGGGTTAGAAAAAAACTTAAAGAAAATGAAATCTTAGATGAATTAGATTTACTTGATAGTAGTTATATCACTACCTTTGATGCTTATTCCCTTGCTTTAGTTAAAAAATATGCTGATACTATTCACTTATCAAGTAATATAACAATTGCCGAATCTAGTGTCTTAGAACTTGCTAAAAAAGAGATATTAGATGAGATATTTTTAGATTATTATGATAGATGTCCTAATGACTTTCTTAATTTAATTACTAAATTTTGTCTTAAAGATGATAAAACTCTTAAGAAAAGGATATTAGAACTTGATAGTAGTCTAGATTTAAAACTAGATAAAGATGAATTTATTAATACTTATATCTCTAAATATTATAGCGATGAAGTAATAGATAAATATATAAATGAATATTTAGAACTTCTTAAGAATAAAAAGGAAGAGATTATAAATTTATATGAAGAAGTTAGAGCTTTAACATCTAGTAAATATTTAGAACAGTTAGAAGAGGCATTTTTACCTTTTATAAATGCCAGTACTTATGAAGAGTTAAGAAGAACTATTTTTACATCTTTGCCTAGAGCAAGAACAGGTGTAGATAGTGATTCTAAAGAGACTAGAGATAATTTAACAGCATTACTAAAAGAGTTTAAAGACTTAGTTATATATGAAAGTGCCAACGATATTAAAGCTAGTATTATTAAGACTAAAGAATATATCTCTTGTATTTTAGAACTAGTTAAAGAATTAGATAAGAGATTTACTCTATATAAGGAAGAAAATAACTACTATACTTTTATGGATATAGAGAAGCTTGCTATTAGTCTTGTCCGTGATAATTTAGAGATTAGAGAAGAAGTTAAGAATGGTTTTAAAGAAATATTAATAGATGAATATCAAGATACTAATGATATCCAAGAGACTTTTATTAGTTATATTAGTAAAGATAATGTCTATATGGTAGGAGATATTAAACAATCTATTTATCGTTTCCGTAATGCTAATCCTTCTATTTTTAAAGATAAGTATGATAACTATAAGAAAGGTATTGGGGGTAGAGTAATAGATCTTGCTAAGAACTTTAGAAGTAGAAGAGAAGTCTTAGATGATATTAATCTATTCTTTTCTCATATTATGGATGATTATTTAGGAGAAGCAGATTATAATAATGGGCATGCGATGGTCTTTGGTAATATGACTTATGAGGCAAGTGCCAAAACTACTAATAATAATTACTTGGAGATATATACTTATGATGCTAAAGATAAGGAGTTTAGTAAACTAGAAAAAGAAGCCTTTATTATTGCATATGATATTAAAGAAAAAGTTAATAGTAAGTACTTAGTCTATGATAAAGATGAAGATACTTTAAGAGAAATAGAGTATCGGGACTTTGTAATTCTTTTAGATAGAGCGACTGATTTTACTACTTATAAACAAGTCTTTGAATATTTAGGACTACCTATTACTTTGTATGAAGATGAAAAGACTAGTGGTAGTACAGATTTATATTTATTAAAAAACTTCTTTATTATAGCAAAATCTATTATTACTAACACTTATGATACTAAGTTTCGTCTTGCTTTCACTTCCATCGCTCGTAGTTTTCTTTTCTCTTATACAGATGATGAAATCTATCAGTGTTTAGTTAATAATACTTATAAAGAGACAACTGTCTTTAAACTATTTAAGGAAATATTAGAAAATATTGATTTGTTAACACCAGTTACTTACTTAGAAAATGTTTTAGATAAACTAAATTATATAGATAAACTTACTTTGATAGGTAATGTCGAGATTAACTCTAGTAGAATGGAATATTTCTATAACTTAATAACAAATCTTGAAAATAGTAATTTTACTATCCTTGATGTATGTGATTACTTAGAAAAAATTAATAATCTTAAGTTAGAGATAAAACTTGCTATTAGTAAAGAAGATAGTAATAGTGTTAAGATTATGACTATTCATAAATCTAAAGGACTAGAATATCCTATCTGTTACTTTGCAGGATTTTATAAAGACTTTAATAAAGATGAATATAAGAGTAATGTTTTATTTGATGAAGATTATGGCATCATTATAGATGAAGTAGATACTAATAATAAATTAATTACTAAGACTCTTTCCTTAGAGAAGTTAAAACAAAAAGATATTAGTGAAAAGATTAGACTTTTATATGTCGCTTTAACTCGGGCAAGAGAGAAAATGATTATAGTTATGCCTAATATCGAAAATGATAAAGAAATAGGAGATATTGTTAGTACTTATGATAGGCTTAATTATACTAACTTTGCTAAGATGGTTATTAGTGTAGCATCTCTATTTAAAGATAAAACTAAAGAAATAACTGATATTAAAGATATATCTAAAGCTTACTTAGAAGTTAAGAAGGTAGATTCTAAAATAAATAATAATATTAAAGAGTTAGAGATTATTCCTTCTATTTATGATAATAGTGTTTTAGAAAAAGAAACATATCATAAAGAAAGTGATGATGCTAAAACTAAGAACGAGTTAAAACTTCTAGAAGTAGGAAGAGTTGTTCATACTTTATTTGAAAGAATAGACTTTACTAATAACAAGTTACCTTATATAGAAGATAACTATTATAAAGATAAACTTACTAAGTTTCTTAATAGTAGTTTTATGAGACAATATAAAGATTATAAAAAATATCAAGAATATGAATTTATTTATGAAAATAGTAATATAACTTATCATGGTAAAATAGACTTATTATTGGTTAGTGATAAGGAATCTATTATTATAGACTACAAACTTAAAAATACTAAAGATAAAGCTTATATAGACCAACTTAATGGCTACAGAGAAGTAATTAGTAATAAGTTAAATCTACCAACTAGTTGCTATTTATATTCGATAATAGATGAAGTTTTCGAGAAAATTTGACAAATTGCTAATTTTGTAGTATAATACAAGCAACTTCAAGATATGGGGGTTTTAATAAAGGGGGTTTTACATATGGAGAAGTCATTTATATTTGAATATTTAGATGAGAATGATTTTAGAAAAAGAGAACGTTCTGTAAGAAAATATAATATGTTAGCTTATAAAAAATTAACATTTGAATATTATCCAGAACTTAGACGTGGTCATTTTTTAGGTGAAAAGGTTAGTGAAGATACTAAAGCAGGTACCATGAACTATGAACTTAAATTACCAACAGATGAGTTATTCGCTAAAGTACATGGAGAGATTAGAGTTCATTATACAGTATACCCTGATAAACGTGTTATTCTACTTACCAATATTACTCCAGAAGGTATTTTAAATGAAGGTCATATGGCTGAGTTATCTACTTATAAAGGAGTAATGATATCTAAATCTCACCCTGAAAAAGATATGTTTAAAATCAACTTATTAAATATGCTAAACAAATAGTCATAAAAGTATGGCTATTTTTTTTGCAAAAACTCTTGCAGAACTTTAGAATTTATGCTAATATTAAATAGCAGTGATTATTATGGACCCTTAGCTCAGTTGGTTAGAGCATCCGGCTCATAACCGGACGGTCGATGGTTCGAGTCCATCAGGGTCCACCATTTATCTTGCGGGTATGGCGGAATTGGCAGACGCGCTAGACTTAGGATCTAGTGTCTTAGACGTGCAGGTTCAACTCCTGTTACCCGCACCAGAAAGCAATATGTCTGAACTTTTATAGTTCAGGACTTAAATATATAAGTATCAAGCTCTAAAAAGGTTGGTACTTTTTTAGTACTTGAGAAAGAAATAGAATTACTAATTTGAATTTGGAGGATAACTTATGGAAAGTAGAAATTATTCAAAAAATAAAGGAAAAAAATTGGTAAATGCAATATATGCGGTCAAGAAGCAGAATTAACTTGGGATCATGTTCCTCCAAAATTTTGTTTTAACACTGAAAAAGTAAAATATAATAAAATATTAGATATACATAATAGCAAACCATTAAAAGAAAGTCAAAATGGAGTGAAATTTCGTTCTATTTGTAATGATTGTAATAATCGTTTATTGGGTAGTAAATATGATAAAGAGTATAAAAAATTAGTCGATTTATTATATAATTTATATACTTCAAAGACCAAGCTTGAGCCTTACGTTGATATCGAAGGACTTCAAGTGAACAAGATTGCTCGAGCCATTGTTGGACATTTCTTAGCATCAAAAAGCTCTTTTAGTAACAATCTATTTGAAAAAAAATTAAGAGATTATTTTCTAGATGAGACTAAATTACCACCAAAAGAAATGAGTTTATTATATTACGTTTATATTTATAATACAATCATAATTATGAGAGATTTTATACCTAAAAAAATGGACAATCATCAATACAAGATTCCTAGTGGATTTATGAGTTGTATTAATTCTTTTCCACTAGCATTTATTCTTGTTGATAAACCTGATGATAAATGTGGTTTATATGATCTGTTTGACTATTGTACTAATAATATTGATGAGACGATAAAAATTAGAATTGATTTGTTATCGTATCTATATACTGATAAAAAAACACTAAGGGATCCATATTGGCCATGTAGTGTTAATGATAGTGAAACTGGAACCGATATGATTTTATTGTCAGAAGATAGTCAAACAGATTCAATTTTTTCCACAAAACGAAATTTTAGCATAAAATGATATATCAATAAAAACATCAACATGCTTGCTTTATTAATTTGCAATTGTATAAAAGTATGTAATGGCTTATGTAAGGATTGATTCATAATATTCTCTTCTTTGTATAATTATTTATTAATATTTTCTAAAGAAAACTCAAGACATGCAAGATTATTAAATTGATCTACATAATCATATAGATGAACAAATAGTTTAATGAATAATTTAAATGATCATATAGTAGTTAGTATATGCTAAAAAAGAAATTTATAGAAAAATAGTTATTAAAAATTAAAAATTGCTCTATAAATTTAGGGCAATTTTTAATTTTTAAGCTATAAAGTCAATAAATTTTAAAAATTTGTTGACTAGTTGTATATCAAATGCTATAATAACAGCGATTTATACGTATTCAGGAGGGTTTTATGGAAGAGATTAATTTAAAAGAAGTATATACATACTTCAAATTCAGAATACTTTGGATACTTATAGCAATAGTTGCAATTGTAGTTATCGGTAATATTTATACAATTATTACTAGAGTTCCAATGTATCAAAGTAATACTACACTTGTTTTAGTTGGTGAGAGCAAAAAAGGTTATAGTCAAAGTGACTCAGTATTAAATCAAAATTTGATTGGTACCTATAGTCAAATTATTACAAGTAGAACAGTATTATCGCAAGTAATAGATAATTTAAAACTAAAAACTACAACAGAAAGTTTATCAAAAAATATTACAACATCATCAGTAGAAGATACAGAAATTATTAAAATTACTGTAAATAGTTCTAAAAGAAAAGAAGCTGCTAAAATAGCCGATGAAGTAGCTACTGTATTTTCTAAAGAAGTACAAGATATCTATAATCTAGAAAATGTTACAATTATAGATAAAGCTGAGATTGCTACTTCTCCTTATAACATTAACTATGTAAAAGACAATATTATCTATTTAATGATAGGAATCGTATTATCTTTTGGTGTAGTATTTGTTATGTATTATTTTGATACTACTATTAAATCAAGTGAAGTAGTAGAAGAAAAATTAGGACTTCCTGTTATTGGAATTGTTCCTAAAGAAGAAGATAAGGAGTAGTGATTATGACAACAGATTTAATAATTAATGCTAACCCTAAATCAGTATTTAGTGAAGCTATTAAAACAATTCGTACTAATCTTGCTTTTCAAGCAATAGATAAAGAAATGAAAGTAATACTATTAACATCACCTATGTCAGGAGATGGTAAGAGTTTTATAACAGCAAATCTTGCTGTAGCATATGCTCAAGAAGGTAAAAAAGTATTAGTAGTAGATTGTGATTTAAGAAGAGGAAGACAACATGAAATATTTGAAGTAATGAATCTAACTAGTGGTGGATACTCTAATTTAATACTAAATTATAAAGATGATATAAAATTAAAAAAATATATAGTTGAAACTACCAACAAAAATATAGATTTATTACCAACAGGACCAACACCACCAAATCCTGTAGAACTACTAGTTTCTGAAAATAATAAAAAACTAATGGAACAATTAAGAGATAAATATGATATTATACTTCTTGATTGTCCACCAGTCTTAGGGCTTAGTGATACAATGATAATGACTAAATATAGTGATACTAATATTGTCGTTGTAAGTAATAAAAAAACTAAAATAGAAAGTTTAGATAAAGCTAAAAAAGTATTTGAAAAAGCTAATACTAAAATATCAGGAGTAATTATAAATAAAGCATCAGTTAAAGATAATAGTTACTATAGTTATTACTCTAATGAATACTATGGTGATGGAAATAAAAGTAAGAAAAAGAAGAAAAGAAAAAGATGAAAGATATGCATTCACATCTCTTGTATGGAATAGATGATGGCAGTAAGGATATAAGTGAGAGTATAACTTTATTAAAAGAAGCTGAAAAACAAGGGATTACTGAGTTAATGATTACTCCGCATTATATAGAAGATAGTAAATATAATTGTAATAATAAAGAAAAGATAAAACGCTTTAATGAACTAAAAGAAGAAGTAGAAAAAGAAAAGATAAATATAAAATTGTATTTAGGTAACGAAGTGTTAATAAATGAAAATATTTTAAAATTAATAAAAAACAAAGAAATAACTACCTTAAATAATTCTAAATATATTTTAATAGAATTTCCTTTAGGTAATATGTTATATAATACTAAAGATATAATTTATAACCTAATAGTAAAAGGATACGTTCCAATACTAGCTCATCCAGAAAGATATAGAATCTTTCAAAAACATAGAGAACATATAGAGGAATATCTAAGAATGGGGGTATTACTACAAGGAAACTATAAAAGTTTGTTTGGAAAATATGGTAAAGATGCCAAAAAAACTTTAATTTATTTATTAAAAAATCATAAGATAACATTTTTAGGAAGTGATTGTCATCATGATGGAGATTTTAAGATAAAAAAATTAAAAAAGAAATTGAAATTGATATTAAAAAATGATAACATGATAGAGGATGTGTTAAAAAATAATTTTGATAAAGTTATACTAAATGAAAACTTTAGTATAAAAAGGTGAGAGTATTAAAAGTGGTAGGAGTGTAGTTAATATGAACGAAATGATTGATGTAGTCGATGATGACAATAAAGGAAAAGAAGAAGATTTTATTAAAACTAGTGAAATAATAGTAGATGTTAATGAATATGAAGAAGTAAAGAAAAAAGTATCAGCATTATCATCAGTAAGAGAGTTAGTTTATTTGTTTGTAAAAAGATGTTTTGATATAGTATGTGGATTAATAGGAGTAGTATGTTTAGTACCATTGATTGTTATAGTGAAGATTGTAAATATATGTAATAAAGACTTTGATTCTATATTCTATTTTCAAAAAAGAATTGGAAAAGATGGTAAAGAGTTTAAACTATATAAATTTAGATCAATGGTTGTTAATGCAGATGAAATATTAGAACAAACTTTAAAAAATGATAAAAAAATAGCTGAAGAGTGGAAGAAATATCAAAAATTTGAAAACGATCCAAGAATTACTAAAATAGGTAACATTCTTAGAAAGACATCTCTTGATGAAGTTCCCCAATTTATTAACATCTTAAAAGGTGATATGACTATGATTGGCCCTAGGCCACTAGTACCAGGAGAATTAGATTCACATAATGGTAATCATGAAATATATGAAAGTGTAAGGCCTGGTATTACTGGATGGTGGGCATGTAATGGTAGAAGTGCTACTACATATGAAGAAAGATTAGATTTAGAATATTATTATGTAAAGAATAGAAGTTTATGGTTAGATATTAAGTGTGTGTTTAAAACAATAAGTGCAGTATTAACAAAAAAAGGAGCTAAGTAAAAAAAGTACTTATTTAACATGAGTACTTTTTAATTTAAAGAGGTGTCGGTTATGGTAAAAAATCCAAATGTAGTAAGAGTAGCCCAGATAATGGGCAAATGGCTTGGTGGGGGAGTAGAAGCAGTAGTCATGAATTACTATCGACATATAGATAGAAATAAAATACAATTCGATTTTATTTGTGACGAAGATTCTACTTGTATTCCAAAAGAAGAAATTGAAAAACTAGGAGGAAAAATAATATTAATTCCTCCATATCAAAAAGTATTTAAATATCATAAAGAACTAAAAAAAGTATTAAAAGAAGGTAACTATAAAATAGTACATTCCCATATTAATGCATTAAGTGTATTCTCATTATGGGCTGCAAAAAGTGCTAAAGTTCCAGTAAGAATAGCACATAGTCATTCTACATCTAATAAAAAAGAATGGAAAAAGACATTATTAAAAAATATATTAAGACCATTCAGCAAAGTATTCGCAACAGACTATTTCTGTTGTAGTGAATTAGCTGGTAGATGGTTATTTGGAAATAAAACCTATGATAAAGGAAAAGTATATTTATTAAATAATGCAATTGACGTTGATAAATTTAAATACAATGAAAAAGTAAGAAAAGGAAAAAGAAAAGAATTAAATATTAAAGATAAAGATCTAGTAATAGGACACATTGGAAGATTTGTAAAACAAAAGAATCATGAATTTTTAATTGATATATTTAACGAAATTTATAAACAAAACAAAAATACAATTCTTTTACTAGCAGGAGAAGGGCCATTAAAAGAAGAAATAGAACAAAAAGTAAAAGATTTAAATCTAGAAAAGAGCGTAAAATTTCTAGGTCAAAGAAACGATGCAAATGAACTATATCAAGCAATGGATGCTTTTGTTTTACCAAGTCTATATGAAGGATTACCAGTTGTTGGAGTAGAAGCACAAGCAGCAGGGCTACCTTGTTTCTTCTCAACAGATATGACCAAAGAAACAAAAGTATTAAAAACAACAAAATTTATTGAATTAACAGAAAGTCCACAAAAATGGGCGTCAAAAATTTTAAAAGAATTAAAGAATTATAAAAGAATAGATACAACACAAGAAATAACAGGAAACAAGTTTAATATAGAAAAAGAATCAGAAAAATTAGAGCAAAAATATATTAAATTTTAAAAGTAGAAAAAGGTGATAACGTGAAAAAAGTTGGAATAGTATCTTGCTATTTTAAAGACAATTATGGAAGTATGTTACAAGCTTATGCAACAAAGAAAATACTAGATAACAATAATATTCCTAATGAAACCATTACTATTGGAGGCAATAAAGATTTTAAAAAGGGAAAACTAAAATATTATATAACACAAATTTTTAATTTTAGTTTTATTAAAACAAAGTTTGGAATGATAAAATTTAAGTTTGACAAAATCTTTAATAAAGAATTAAAAAAGAATGTAACAATTAGAGCAAATAAATATAAGGAGTTTAGAAAAGAATTCAATATGTCAGTTCCAACATCTACATATAAAGATTTAACAAATCTTGCAAAAGAGAAATATAGTGATGTGGTAGTTGGAAGTGATCAATTATGGTTACCGGTTAATGTAGTAGCTGATTACTATACATTAAACTGGGTGCCAGATAATATTAATAAGATTTCATATGCAACAAGCTTTGGAGTTTCAACAGTTCCTAAAAAGTATACAGAGTTATATAAAAAATTCTTAAACAGAATAAATCATCTATCTGTAAGAGAAGATACAGGAGTAAAACTAGTAAAAGAATTATCAGGTAAAAAAGCAACACTAGTATGTGATCCTACACTTTTATTAACGAAAAAAGAGTGGGAAGAAATTGCAACTCCAAAAAGAATTATTAAAGAAAAATATATTTTATGTTATTTTTTAGGAAAAAACATTGAACATAGAAAGTTTGCAGAAAGATTAAAGAAAGAAACAGGATATAAGATTGTTTCCTTAAATCATGCAGATGAATATGTAAAATATTCTGATATATATGCTGATATTATTCCATATGATATCGGGCCTAAAGAATGGATAAATTTAATTAAAAATGCAGAATATGTATGTACAGATTCTTTTCATGGAACAGTATTTTCACTATTATTTAACAAAATGTTTTTTGATTTTAGAAGACATAGTACTAAAAACAAAAATTCAACTAATTCAAGAATCGATTCACTTCTAAAAATAGCAGGTGTAAGTAATGAAAGAATACTAACCGGAAAAGAAGATATAAAAAAGGTAAAAAAATATAAAATTGATTTTAAAAAAGTTAATAAGAATTTAGATGACTTTAGAAACTATTCAAAATCATGGCTATTAACTTCATTATTAAAGGGTGATGACAATGAAAAATAAGGTAAAGGTGCTTCTATTTGTTGATAGAATGAGACATGGTGGCATCCAACAGTTTTTAGTTGAAAATGTAAAACATATGGATAAATCAAAAGTAGAAATTGATGTTTTAACGTTAGACGATGGCGAAACTTATCCTCTAGAACAAGCAATTCAAGAAGCAGGTGCGAATTATTATAAATTAAAAGGAATATGGATTAATAAGCCGACAGATTATTTTAAATATGGAAAAGCATTAGACGACTTTTTTTCTAAACATAGCGACTATAAAGTAGTTCATATGAATGCATCAAGCAAAAATTTTATACTATTAAAATATGCAAAAAAATACAACATTCCAGTAAGAATTGCCCATTCACATAATATTGATTTTCAAACCAAAAACTCAATTAAAAAGCTAATAGGAAATCTATTAAAAATACCTATGAAAAAATATGCAACAGATTACTTTGCTTGTTCATATTTAGCAGGTGAATGGTTATTCGGAAAAAAGAATGTAGCAAAAGGTAAAGTTAAAGTAATTCATAATGCAGTTGATTATAAAAACTTTAAATATGATGAAAAAATAAGAAAAGAAATGCGTAAAGAATTCAATATTAATGAAAAAGAAATTTTATTTGGACATGTAGGAAGATTTACAAATCAAAAGAATCACACTTTTTTGATTGATATTTTTAATGAAATACATAAACAAAATAAAAATACAAAACTAATTATGGTAGGTATTGGAGAAAAAGAACCAGAAATAAAAGATAAAGTAAAAAGCTTAGGGTTAGAAGATTGTACTGTTTTTGCTGGATTTAGAAAAGATGTTAATAAGATAATGCAAGCAATGGATGTATTTTTATTACCAAGTCTATATGAAGGATTGCCAGTAGTTGGAGTAGAAGCTCAAGCGGCTGGACTACCATCTTTTACATCTGAAGGTGTAGTAACAAAGGAAGTACAAATTACAGATGCAATGAATTTTATTTCGTTAGATAAAAGTGCAAATGAGTGGGCAAGCATTATATTAAATAGTGATTTGTCGAGAAAAGATGCAAAAAAAGAGATAAAATCTGCAGGATACTTTATTGAAGATTCAGCAAATGAATTAGTGAATTTTTACTTAAAATAAGGTGATAAAATGTTGAAAAAAATAAATAATAATTTCTTTGATTTTATGATTGTTTTTGTTGGAATATCATTAAAATACTGTGATTTTCTATTTCATATTAGTAAAATATGTATCTATGTTTATTTTGCAATATTATTAGTATTAACATTTTTAAGTACAAAAAATTCCAAGTTACCCAAAAAGGAATTATTAAAATATGTAGTTCTAATTTTTAGTGTATTAATTTTAACATTTCAATCTTCAGGCATTGATTTTGTTATTCCTTTGTTATACGCCATATATTTTAAAAATAGAGATATAAAATCAATTTTAAAATACATTTTGATAAGTTCTATAATTATGTTCTCATTGACGATATTGTTAGCCAACCTTAATCTTGTATCAAGTGTAACAATGAATCGTCTCGAAAACGGAATAGTATTAACTAGAAATAGTTTGGGATTTATTCATGTTAATTCAGCATTTATGCACTTTTTTATAATTGCAGTATTATTATTTTTGTTTGTTAACAAAAAAAAGATACTAGTTATTTTTATTTTGTTTGTTGCATTTTACTTATATACACAAACATATTGCAGAACAGGTTTGTTTTGTACAATATTATTTGCCGCTTTTATCCTACTAATACCAAAGAAAATCCAAAAGAAAATGGTAAAAAATGGTCAATTTTTCTTTTTAATTTTTACTATCTTAAGTTTTATTTTAGCTTTTATGTTTGGAAAAAATTCCGGAGTTCTTGATGAACTTGTATCAGAAAGATTTTCTAACTGGTATGGATGTATCACGAACTATAGTCTTGTTAATTTCTCTGGTGTTGATTCAATATTTTACTTAGACAATATATATATAAATATGATATATAATTATGGTATAATCTCATATTTGTTATATTTTTTATTATATTTTATATCATTTAAAAAAATTGATAATTACAAAATCAAGATAATTTTATTATTTTTCCTTATTTATGGCTTGTTTGAGAGTAACCATGTATTTTATATAAATTGTTCGTTATTTGTGTTAATTTATTATTTTATAAACTATAAAGAAAATTTTAGAGGTGTATTTGATGAAAAAAATTAATATATTATTTGTTGGTTATGGAACAAATTTAGGTGGAATAGAAACATATATATACAATATAGTGAAAAAAGCAAATAAAGAAAAATTTAACTTTTCATTTCTTATATTTAAAAATAACAAAAAAATTGTTTTTTATGATGAATTAATATCTATGGGATGCAAAATATTTGAAATAGAAAAAAGAACGAAGAATTATTTTCAGTATTTAAGTGATTTAAAAAAGGTATATAGCAAAAACGAGTTTGATATTATACATTTTAATTTAATGGATATGAGTGCATTTGAACGTATTACTTATGCCAATAAATATTCGAATGCTAAAATAATAATCCAAAGTCATAATGGAAGTTTTAAATTTAACAAAACAAAAGGCATTGTTTCTTGTGTATTAGATAAAATAGGTAAAGAAAAAATAAAAAAAATTAAATTTTATCGAGCAGCTTGTGGAAGACAGGCTGGAACTTATATGTTTGGAAATAAAAGCTTCGAAATATTTTATAATGGAATTGACTTTAATAAATTTAAATATTCTAAAACATTTAGGAAACAAATTAGAGAAGAATTTAATATAGAAGATAATAGAATAGTCATTGGATGTGTAGCAGCTTTATTGCCTGTCAAAAACCACAAATTTTTAATCGAAGTTGTAAAAGAAATTTACAAAAAGTCACAAAATATAATCTTAATGCTTGTTGGAGAGGGAGCATTAATGAATAAATTAAAAGAAGAGACCAAAGAATATAATCTTCAAAATAATGTACTATTTTTGGGAAAAAGAGAAGATACCTACAAAATATATTCTGCATTTGATATATATGTTATGCCATCAATTAGTGAAGGACTAAGTATTTCAATGTGTGAAGCACAAATAAATGGTTTAAAATGCATTACAAGTGATAACGTTGACCGTCAAACAAATATTAGTGGAAATACATTCTTTTGGTCTCTGGATGATACACCAGAAAAATGGGCGGATAGAATTCTGAAGATGGATCTAAAAAGAGATGCCAAGGTACTTAATAATATTTCACCAAATTTTAATAGTGAATATAGCTATAATAAAATATATGATTATTATGTCAATATCATACATAAATAGAAAAAGAAAAGGAGTTAATATGAAAGAGTTAATAAGTATTATTGTCCCAGTTTATAATGTAGAAAAGTACTTGGATAAATGTATCCAATCATTAATAAATCAAACTTATAAAAATATAGAAATCATATTAATTGATGATGGTTCAACGGACAGTAGCGGAAAAATATGTGATGAGTGGGCAAAAAAAGACAAGAGAATTGTTATTAAACATACCAAAAATAGTGGTGTAAGCATGGCGCGAAATATTGGGATAAAACTTGCAAAAGGAATTTATATAGGATTTGTTGATGCTGATGATTATATTGCTAATGATATGTATGAGTTTTTATTTAAAAATATGAAAGAACATAATTCAGATATTTCAATTTGTAGCAGTTACGATGTATATGAAGACGGAAAAATAATACATAACAAAATCGAAAATATAAATATAGAATTAGATAATATTGATGCACTAATTTATATATTTAAAGCAGGATATTATGGTACAGGAATATGGAATAAATTATTTAAAAAAGAGTTGCTACAAGACAATTCATTTAATATAGAATTAAGTAATGGAGAGGAGTTGTCTGTATTATTTAATGCAATAAAACAAGCAAAAAAAATATATTACTCTTCAGTTCCAAAGTATTATTATTATCAAAGAGTTGGAAGTGCAACACACAATAAAAAAATAAATTTAGGAATGGTCCAAAATTTTAAATCAATCATATCAGATAATTCAGATATTATTAATAATAATGAAAACTTAAAAAAAGCAATTTATAGTCATTATATATTGGCTTGCTTTCAAGTATATAATCGTTCTATAATTTACCGAAGCTCTGCAAAAGAATATAAAGCAGTTGGAAATGAAATGGATAAATATGAAAGCGATATAGATTTCAAATATTATAAGAACAAAAAAGCATTTCAACTACTTTTATTTTATAAATTTAGAATAATATACAATCTTATGTTAAAAATATATTCTGTTTTTAGGAGGAAAAAATGAGCAAATTAATAAGTATTATAGTACCAGTATATAACGTTGAAAAATATTTAGAAAAATGTATTCAATCATTAGTAAATCAATCCTATAAGAATATAGAAATCATATTAATTGATGATGGTTCTACAGATGGTAGTGGGACAATATGTAATACTTTAGCACACAAAGATAGACGTATTATTGTTAAACATATAGATAACTCTGGAGTGAGCAACGCAAGAAACGTTGGACTAAATATATCAAAAGGAGATTATATTGGGTTTGTTGATCCTGATGATTTCATCGTATCGGAAATGTATGAAAAAATGATGGATAAAATTAAAGAGAATAATTATGATATAGTTTGTTGCAATAATTATTATGGTACAACAGATAACTACAAAATAAATATACCATTAAAAAAAGATTTAAATATGAATGATTTAGAGTATCAAGAATTTTGTTTAAAATATGGTGGCCAAGTATGGAATAGACTATATAAAAGAAGTTTGATAAAAAAAATAAGGTTTAGTTCAGAAATATTTGTTTTAGAAGACCTTTTGTTTAATTTGGAAATTAGCAACCAGCAATTACAAGCCTATTATATAAATGAACCATATTATTATTATTATATAAATATGAATGGAGCACTAAGAAGAAAAACAAGTAAAAATATTATAAGTTCGTTTTATGCCCAAGAAGAGATAATTAAAATCGTAGAAAAAAATAAACTATCTTGTTTAAATACATTAAAATTAAATTATATATTTTTTGTAAAGTTTAATCAAAAATATATATCAGATAATCAAAATTTATCTCAGCGATTTGATTCTATTGCAAAAGAATATATAAAAGATAAAGTTTTTATAAAAAAGGCACCAATATTTTTAAAATTAAAAACATTTTTTATTTATTATAATCCTAAGCTATATTTTTTTATAAAGAAGGTAATAAATCATGCGTACAAGTAATTCAATAAAAAATTCTTTTACATCGTTCATTCTAAGCATAATAACAATGTTATTAGGATTTGTTGCTCAAGCAATATTCATCAGAATTTTAGGTGCGGAGTATTCAGGCTTAAATGGTTTATTTACAAATGTTTTAACAATGTTAAGTTTCTTTGAATTGGGCATAGGAAATGCAATAGTATTCCACTTATATAAGCCTATTGCCATTAATGACGAAGAAGAGATAAAAACATTGATGAAGTTTTATGAAAAGGCATATAACATTATATCTGTATTAGTATTAGCGTGTGGTCTTGCAATAATTCCTTTTTTAAATATAATAGTTGGTGAAATTTCTATAGATATAAACATTTATGTTATATACATAATGTTTTTGCTAAACACATCAATTTCATATACATTGAGTTATAGAAGAAATTTAATAATTGCTAACCAAAAAAATTATATTATTAATATAATACATATCATTTATATTATTATTTTAAATTTAAGCCAATTACTAGTTTTATATTTAACAAAAAATTATTATTTATATCTTGGAATAAAAATTATATGTCAAATTTTAGAAAATTTTGTATGTTATATAATTGCAGGAAAATTGTATCCTTTTATTACAAGTAAAAATGTAAAGCCTTTGGATAAAAATTTAAAAGATGACATATTTAAAAAGGTAAAAGCATTACTTTTCCATAAAGTTGGATATTCTGTTGTAAGTGGAACGGACAACATTATTATTTCTAGTTTCCTGGGTGTTGTGACAGTAGGCTTCTATACAAATTATAATATGGTTATTACAGCAGTAAATAATTTATTTAGTCAAATTATAGGTTCTACTTCAGCAAGTGTAGGAAATTTACTTGCTACTCAAAGTAACTATAATAAAAAATATAATGTATTTAAAAAAATTAGATTTATAAACTTTTGGTTGGCATCTTTTTCAGGAATTTGCATTTTAGTTATGATGGATTCTTTCATTCATTTATGGGTAGGAGAGAAATATATTTTACCATTAATTGTACTAGTAACACTTGTAGTAAATTATTACCAAAAATTGATGAGAAATTGTTATGGGACCTTTAAAGATTCAGCTGGTATTTGGTATGAAGATAGATTTGTACCATTAGTAGAAGCAATATTAAATATTGTTTTCTCAATTATCTTATTAAAAATTTTTGGATTGGCAGGAGTGTTTATGGGTACCATTATAAGTGGTTTATCATTATGGTGTTATAGCTATCCAAAATACGTATACAAGAAGTTATTTAACAGGATGTATAAAGATTATGCAAAAGAAACAATTGGATATTTAGTATTATTTGTTTTAATCGCAATATTTACGTTCTTTATATCAAGATTAATAGTATTTGATAATATTTGGTTGCAATTTTTAAGTAATACTATAATTAGTTTAATAGTTCCTAATTTAATATTACTTATTATCTTTAGAAAAACTGATAATTTTCAATATCTATTACAGATAGTCAAAAAAACATTTGGAAAAATAAAAAAAAGAATAGGGACTACATCATGAAAAAAAGATTATTAATAATAGCTATTATTTTTTGGATGATTATAATATTCTTATTCTCTAATATGAATAGTACTTCTTCTAATGGTAGTAGTACTAAAATAATAAATGATACAATAGAACAAACTATAGAAATCACTGAATCTACTGGAATTATAGATGAAAAACCATCTGAAAAAGAGATAAATAATCTAGTAGATGATTTAAATACACCTCTTAGAAAATGTGCCCATAGTACTGTTTATTTCATCTTAGCAATCCTATTAATACTTGCTATTAAAGAAATAAATAAAGATAAAAGAAAAGTAGTAATATTTACATTTATTATATCTTTTATCTATGCTTGTACTGATGAAATACATCAATTATTTATATCTGGTAGAACAGGACACTTTACAGATGTTCTAATAGATATGATAGGAGTAATACTTGCTTGTTTAATATACATTTTTATTACTTATAAGAAAAGAGAGATGAATTATGAAAAAAATAAGTAAATTAAATATACTTAGTATTATAGATATCATTACCTTTATAGTAATGTTATATCTATTATTAAATATAAATATTTTGCCAACTAAATATTTAATCTTAATAATAGTTATAATCTCTATAATAAATATATTAAGTATAATCTTTATTAACATCAAAAAGAAAGTCTTAAATATTATAGGAATTATCTTAATAATTATTGCAATTATAATAAATATAATAGGTACTTACTATTTATATTATGCTAATAACTTCTTAGATAAATCTTTTAGCTATAATGAAAAAACTGTAACTACATATTACATAGTTACTAATAAAAGTAATAACTATACTAAAAAAGATATTAAAGGAGATATCTATTACTATGATAATAATAGTATTGATAAAGCTTTAACTAAAATAAAAAAAGAATTTGATGTTAATCCTAAAACTTACGATGATGCTCCTAAAATGATAGGAGATATTGTTAATAATGAAATAGATTTTATATTAATAGATAAAAATAGTTATAATATATTATTAACTTTAGATAATACTATTAATTCTAATAACTTTAAAATTATTTATGAACTAGATATTACTTCAACTAATGAAACTAGTGAAAAGACAAAAGATGCCTTTAATATCTATATAGGTGGTAAAGACTTTGCAGGTCTTATAGATTATAATGCTATAATTACAGTTAATACTAAAACCCATGAAATATTAATGACTAGTATTCCTCGTGATTATTATATGGAAATAGTAGGAACAAATGGTAAAAAAGATTCTCTTTCTCATATGTATGCATTTGGAGAGGATGCAAATGAACTATCTTTAGAAAAGTTCTTTGATATTAATATAGATTATAATATAAAAGTAACTACTGAAAGTCTTGTAGAATTAGTAGATACTATAGGTGGAATTACTTATTGTTCTGATCAAGCTTATACTACTACTCATGCTCTTATATTAAATTCATATGATGATAGTGGTAAAGAAAAATTATATGTAAAAAAAGGATGTCAACATCTAAATGGTATAGAGACACTTACTGTTGCAAGAGAAAGAAATGCTTTTATAGGAAGAGATAGAGTAAGACAAAAGAACTGTCAAAAAATTATACTTGCTATCTTTAATAAATTAAAGAGTACTGATTCATTTACAAACTATAAAGAAATATTAGATTCTTTAAGTAATTTATATACAACAACAATACCTAAAGATGTAGTTACTTCTATTGCTAAAGATACAATTGATGGAATAGAGTGGAAATTTACTACTCAATCAGTAGATGGTACAGATAGTAATAATGTTTTTATTGCAATATTAAATGATTATGACTATGCAATGATACCTGATATGAATAGTGTAAATCAAGCGAAAACTAAGATAAATGAAGTATTAAATAATAAGTAAGTTAATATTTTTATAGAATGTCCTTATTTTTGTGTTATACTAAATAAAAAGGGGCAATGCTATGTTTTATATAATATTAGGAATAATCTTAGCAGTAATAGTTTTATTTATTTACTGTGCTTTAAAACTAGCTAGTAAATGTGATGATGAAAATAAAGAAAATAAGTGAGGTATTAATATGATTAATAAAAACAATTTAGAATGTATAAGGGATGACTTTAGTGATATTGATAAAGAATATAGAAATATAGAACAAGAAATATGGGGACTAGAAGAAAATCCAATAGTAAAAAAATATATTGGATTACAAAAAAAGAAAACCGAACTTGAAATTAAAAGAAAAAATCTATATGGATTAATGAAATATGGTGGGTATGAAAACTGTAATCATTTATGGGGTATTTCTATGGATGAATATGGAGAATATGACTATGTTTGTGTTAAATGTGGTTTGAATTATAAGTCATTGAGATTAACTAATAGAGGAAAAGAAGATAGTCTTTCTTTTGATGAGAGAGTTATGGCATCTGTTTTAAAAGGACAGAGTTTTGTAAATGATGCTGATATAAATATAGTTTGTGATATAGAACTTGCTATGGCTCTTTATAAAAAGATTAGAGAATATCATCCAGATATTGATGATAAAACAGCTGTTAAATATTTAGAGATAGCATTAGAAGATATTAGAAATATAGAAGTAAGCGAGAAAAGAAAGAAAAATAGAGCGAAAAGATTAGGATTAAGTAAAGACTTTAATAGATGGAAATAATATGTAATTATATGTTAAGGAAGTGATTAAAAATGGAATATAATGTTTACTGCGATGAAAGTTGTCATCTTAAAAGTAATGAAAGTAAATATATGTTAATTGGTGCTATTTATTGTCCTAAAAGAATGAAATGTATATAATAGCATCTTGTTTAATAGATGGGTCACATTACTTAGATAAGATATTAAAAGAGTATGATAAATATAAAAAACTCCTAATAGATAGGAGATATTTAGATAACTGTAAACGGATAACGCAATTTAAAAAAACTACGTTTCCAGGACTCATATAACTCTGGGTCATCGAGTACTTAAAATGTATCATATTTTACATGTGAAGTCAAATGCAACCATTATTTTGATTTTTGTACTACTACTTATAGTTTGCTTATATTAAGATGATTTATGAGTACTAATTATAAATACAAAATAAATTGGAGGTATCTAGTGGAATGACATTGCCATATATAGAATATAATCTTTCAGACTTAAATGAACACGGCATATTTATAAATCCTATATGTAATAACACATGTTATATTAATCCATCATTATCTGGACATGATGCTGATTGCATTCTTAAGACTTTTAGAACTTGGTTTAATCCAAATAATATATATTTTTATGATAGAGAAGAAGCTTTAGAAGTATTAAAAGATAATATAGAATTTTTATCCGATATAGAAAATATAAGTTCTGATGAATATTTTAATTTAAAACTATATAAATATTTCTATGATGTTTATTCTAGTGATAAAACTAAAATAAATGTATCTTCACAAGATAAGATAGATTTATCACTTACTACAGGTTACACACCTAAATTTTTTTATTGTTATCATAATGTATATAATAGAGTAGAAAGACTTATGGATGAAGAAGATGAAATAGACATTTTAAAAAGTATTTTAGTACAATCTTGTGATGTGGATTCAATAGAACTAGTTTGGCCTAATACCATTTGTACTTCTAAATTTAATATCTATGAAACATTTTATAATTATCTAATTATGGATTATAACGTTCAGATTGTTCCTAAAAGGATATTTAATGAAGAAAAGGGAGTCTTTATTGATTATAAATATAATGAATTTTTGGTACCAGATTCTGAATTAAGGTTAAAAGAGGAAGTGACTAGTATAAGAAAACTAGTAAAAAAAGATGAACGATACAAGTACTTTAAATAATTTTAAAATAAAAAAGTAAATGAGGTGTACTAACTATGAAATGTAATGGCTTTGATAGTGACAATTATAGATATTTTAATTTAAATAAAAGCGGAGGTTTTTCAGGTTACACTAATTTTAGTTATGGAGAATTAAAAGATAATGATATTATAAAACTTTCTAATAAAGACTTAGTTAATCTATTATTTAGTAATAATTATTTTTCTTTAAAAGATGATATATATCCTTATCATATTAAAGAATATCCTAGTAATGAACCATTTGATTTATTTAAATATATTAGAATGCAAGATGCTATAACTTTTAAAAGAGATGGGGTAGTACTTTTTTCTTTTGGATATGGAGAATATGCTTTTATTAGTAACTTTATGAAAGAAAAAATGAACTCTAATATGCTATCTACAAAATTACTTGTTGATACTACTATAAAAGAAGAAAATGAAAGAATGCTTAGCTTGATTAAGGAAAGTGAAAAAGTTAAATTAGGTAATAGTTCATTAAAAGAAGAAATTGTTCCTTGTAATAGACAAGGTTATAAATTTATAAAAGATATATGTTTTGAATTAGAATATCATAAAGACGAATCTTGGTCTTTAACTGAGCCTTCTTTATTTCTAGCACTATTTAATCAAGATTTTATAAGACTACTTTCTAATAGTACTGAGATAGTAGGTAAAGACAAAGAAGAGATATTTTTAAGTGAATATCAAGATAACCTTGATGAAATGCCTATAAGATATTATCAAGTAAAAGATGATGTTAAAGTAGATAGCTTAGGTGAACTTTTTAATAGTTTTTCCCTTAATAACTTTGATAAAGATTATCATAGTATTATAGTAAGAGAAAATGCTAAAATGATAGATATTTGTAAAGTAAATAGAGATAATTTTAAAGAAGATGGTTCTCTTAAATATTTCTATGTTACTTATGATAATGATTTTTCTGATAGAATTGCTGAAAGAGAGATTTTAAAAATAGCAGTTAGAGTTCCTTATAAAGAAGCATTAAAAAGATATAAAATGGATTTAGAGTGCATTAAAGAAAAGAGACTATTTGATGAAGCAGAAGAGTTTGTTAAAAATCATAAAGCAAGTTATAATAAATTTATTAGAAAAAATAAAGATGTAACACCAGTAGACTTTCTTCTAAGAGAAAGAAGTATGTTAGAAAAAAGATTAGTTAAGACATTAAAAACACGAGTAGATACTATTAAATAATAATATAATTAATTAGGAGTATGATGTTATGCAAAGATTTAAAGCTACTAAAATAGCAAGTTTTTTAGGAATATTTTTTAATTTATTTTTATTTGTAATTAAATTTATCGCTTCATTCTTTACTTCAAGTCAAGCGATGATGGCCGATGCTATTAATAGTTTAGGAGATATTTTCTCATCTCTTATGACTCTAATAGGTAATAAAATAGCAAGTAAACCAAGTGATGATGATCATAATCTAGGTCATGGTAAAGCAGAATACATTTATTCTCTTTTAATAAGTATTGTTATTATTGTAGTAGCAGTTACTCTATTTAAAGACTCACTAGAATCAATTCTAGTTAAAAGCGATTATACTTTTTCATATATGCTAATAGTAGTTTGTATTATTACTATAATAATTAAATTATCTTTATATTTCTATACTAATAAATTATCTAAGAGTCTAAATAGTTTACTACTTAAAGCTAACTCAAAAGACCATTTATATGATGCTATTATTACGACTATTAACTTACTAGCAATTATATTAACTAGTTTTGGTATATACTTTGTAGATGGTTTAGTAGGTGTCTTAATAGCTTTATGGATATTAATTAGTGGCCTTAAAATCTTTAAAGAAAGTTATGATGTCTTAATGGATAAAGCTATAGATAATGATACAAAAGATAAAGTTTTAGAAGTAGTTAAGAAATATAGTGAAGTAAAGAAAATAACTCACTTTAATGCCACACCAGTAGGATATAAATATCAAATATCTTTTACTATTTTTGTAGATGGTAATATGTCTACTTATGAATCTCATGCTATTGCTAATAAAATTGAACGAGAACTTGAAAAGTTTGATGAAATATATTTAACTGTAATTCATGTTAATCCTATTTAATCCTTTGCAATATAAAGAAAATATGATATAATCTACTGGTAGAAAGAAGGAGTAATATGGAAAAAATATATGTTTTTGGACATCGTAAACCTGATACAGACTCAGTTAGTGCAGCGATAAGCTATTCTTATTTAAAAAAACAATTAGGTTTTAATGTAGAGCCTCGTGTATTAAGTGCAATTAATAAAGAAACTAAATACGCTTTAAATTACTTTAAAGTAAAAGAGCCTGCATATTTAAATGATGTTAAATTACAACTTAAAGATGTTAATTATCATAAAGGATATTTCTTAAATGAAAAGAAATCTATTTTTGATAGTTATATCTATATGTTAAATGAAGGGTTAACTGGTGTACCAATAGTTGATGATAAAAATAAATTTAAAGGAATAGTTACAATTAAAGATTTAGCACATACTTTTATTAATACTAAAGTAGAGAAGCTTGAAACTAGTTATGATAACTTACTTAATGTTTTAAATGCTGAAGAAGTAAATAGAGCAGATGATGAGATAGTTGGTAATATTCTAGCCGCTGCTTATCGTAGTACAACTTTTATAAATACAGTTAAACTAACTAGTGATGATATCTTAATAGTAGGAGATAGACATAGTGTTATAGAATATGCTGTTAATTCTAAAGTTAAGATGATTATACTATCAGGATTTAGTGAAATAAAAGATGAACATATAGAACTTGCTAAAGAAAATGGCGTTAATATTATTAGAAGTAGTTATGATACATATCATATTGCCAAATTAATAGGTTTAACTAATTATATTAGAACAATGGAAAGAACTACTAAAGATGCCGTTTACTTTGATGAAAATAGTTATGTTGATGATATATTAGATGTTAATAAGAAATTAAGACATACTAATTATCCTGTTATCAATGGAAGAACAGGTAAATGTTTAGGGCTTCTAAGAATAACAGATTTAGATTCTAAAAATCCTAAGAAAGTAATACTTGTTGACCATAATGAAGAAAAGCAAAGTGCTGAAGGATTGGATGAGGCAGAAATCCTAGAAATAGTTGACCATCATAATTTAAGTAGTCTTTCTACTGCTAGTCCTATTAACTTTAGAAATATGGCTGTTGGTTCAAGTAATACTATTATTTATTCGTTATATAAAGAAAGAAATATTGAAATACCAAAAGAAATAGCGGGTATGATGTTATCGGGAATTTTATCAGATACATTAATACTTAAATCACCTACAACTACAGAATTAGATAGAAAAGCTGTTAAAGAGTTATCTAGTATTGCTGGAGTAGATTATGAAGAATATGGACTCAATTTAATTAAAGCAGGTACATCACTTGATGGTATGACTCATGAAGATGTACTATATAATGACTTTAAACTATATACAGTAGATGATAAGACTTTAGGTATAGGACAATTCTTTACTACCAACTTTGATGATATTAAAAAAGATATGGATGCTTATCTTGATACTTTAGATAGAGAAGCAGAGGGTAATAACTATTCATTAATCGCTTTATATATAACAGATATCATTAAGAATGGTTCTTATGTTTTATTTAATAGAAAAGCTAAAGATATAATGGATAATGCTTATGATAAAGATATGAGTGAAGGTGAATATTTACAAGACTGTGTTTCTCGTAAGAAGAATGTAGTACCTGTAATAATGGCAAGTTTTGAGAAATAGTATAGTTTAGACTATGCTTTTTCTTTTGGTAAAATTTGTGTTTTTTTGTTCTTATGTTTCTTTATTCTTTTTCTTAATATTATACTTGATTATTAGAGAAGATATTAATATTATTATTTGGGATATTGTCTATTTTTTACCTATTTTTCTATTGACACAATTTATCTATTATGATACTTTATAGACAGAAGAGGCGACACATAAAAGATGGAGAAAGGAGGAAATTTAAAATTTTTGAAAAAAGTATGAATTTTGTAATTTTAAGAAGTTTTTGATATAAATATTTAAAATTCGTCTAGAGAAAATAGTAAATTGAAGCCATATTTTTCTTGAATTTTGAAAATTGCCTTTTTGCAATGATTTATAGACTATGATATATCTAATTGCAGAGAGGAGGAACTTTATGAATAAAGTACCTAGATTTATATCATTAATGTCAGATACAACTGCAAAAGCTTTACTTAAAGATAAACGCTATAGTTGGTTCTATGAAGATATTATTAAATTTAAAACTAGTATTGATTTAACGAAATATAAGTTAGTTGATGCTGAGATGAATACTGGTAATAAAGCTAAAGATTATAGAGCAGATTTAATTTATGAGAAAGGAAAACACCTTATTAATCTAGAATTAAATCAGTTTATCCACGAATACACTTTAACAAAGAATCTATATTATGCTTTAAGATTAGCCGGTTATGGTTACTTATCAGGAGAAAATTATGATGAAAGATATGTAACTCAAATAAATTTAAATAATAAAGTAGGAAATGATGGTAATAAAGATAATAGTTTAATAGATTATAAGTTACAAGATCCTAAATATGCTAAGATATTAAAAAATATAAATATTGTAGATATATATCTTTTAAATTACAAAGGAATAAGATATAATGGAACTAACAAATATGAAACTTACTTATCTATGTTAACAGCAAACTCTTATGAAGAGATGGAAGAAATAGTAGGAGATTTAGAAGAAGGGAGAATAATTATGGAAAAGTTAAAAGAATTAGGATTAGATGATAAATTTGGCATGTACTATGATGCTGAGATAGTGCATAAGAAAGAAGTAAATTCTGCTAGAAAAGAAGGTGCTAATAATGAGAGAAAATCTATTGCTAAAGCGATGTTAAAAGCAGGAGAAAGTGTTAGTAAAGTAATGAACTATACTGGCTTAAATAAAAAAGAAATTAAAATGTTAATGTGAAGAAAGAATAATAATTATGAAAAAACTAAAAGAATTAGGTTTAGATGATAAATTTGGAATGCTTTATGATGTAGAGATAGTACAAAAGAAATAATTAAATTCTGCTAGAAAAGAAGGTGCTAAAGAAAGAGAAAAATCTATTGCAAAGAATCTTCTTAAAATGAACTATCTGTTAAAGGTGTAATGAAAGCAACTGGACTATCTAAAAAACAAATAACTACCTTGATGTAGTAAGTAAATATTAAGGGACTGATTAGAAAATAAAAATATTGATTTCTAGGTTCTTCCGAAAGTTTGCGGATTAACCAATAATAGGAAGTAGGATATATTCCTACTTTTTATTATGAATTTAATACTTGTTTAACAATCTCTTCTAAAGCAAAGTTGTCTAAAGTGGACAAAAAACATAGATAAGTTTTCTTAAAAAGGTTGCATAATTTCTGTTTTCCATATACAATACGTTTGATAAGTTTGAATTTGTTGTTGTTACCTTCAACAAATCCAGAATTTATTTCAGAAGATATTGCGTTTCTAACAGCGGCAATATCTTTTTTTATACCATTACAAAATGATGGAATATCATCTTTATATAACTCTATAAATATATCTAATAATTCTGTATCATTACCAAATATAATATCATGGAAATCAGTAAATATTGTTCTAATAGTTTTGATTATTGGATATTTATCTTCAATAATAGGTAAATACTTTTCGATTTCATTATTTTTCTTTTTCTCATCAATTGTTAATAAATTTTTTAAAAGATCTTTTCTTGTAATAACGATAATATCATTAGGATACTCCATTTTAATATTTCGAAGTGGAAATTTACTTTTATATGAAATATTATTGTTTTTGGCTACCATAATAATATAACTACTAAGGTTACTAATTGAACCCTTATATCCTTCTTTTAATGCATAAGCCAAAATATATTCTTGAGGGATATTGTCTATTAGCATTTTATAAATAATATTACGATAATTATCTAATAAACTTTTCCTATCTTTATATTTTTTCATCTCACTCAAACTTTCTACTTCTTCATCACTCATTTTAGAATATTTTAATAGTGATGAATATGATATATTAAATTCTTTGGCAAGAGCTTGTTTTCCATGACAATCAGTAGTTTTTAATCTCTCTCTTAAACTTTTTATCATTTTTTGTTTTTCAATTCTTCTTTCACTTTGTTCTTTATATTGTTTTGAATCAAAATCTCTTTTTCTATTATCAAAGATAATAACATTGCCATTTTCATCTACTGGAAGTGAATTATCATATTTTAAACTGTTAAGAATTTCTTGATCTATAAAACATTGATATTTTGGAACTTTCTCTATTTTACCATCTAAAATTTCTTCATTCTTTATAAATATTTTATTAGGCACTTCTTTATAAAAAATATCTTTTAAATAAACAATTAGATTTTGAAATAAATGAAATCTATCTGCTACTTGAATACAATTAGGTAATACCTCATTGATTGCAGATGCATATTCACTGGCTCTATCTCTCGCAACCTTTTTGATTTTTGGGTGTTCTTTTAACCATTCCTTAACTGTATTTGCATCTCTTCCATCTAGTAAGGCAATTAAATGATGATCTTCTAAATCATATATTGCTGTTGCATAACTTTGACCTTTTCTTTTGGCAACATCATCTATTCCTATACCTTCTACATCTTTATTATCCTTAACCTCTATTTTTTTAATAAGATTATCAATAGTATCGGCACTTACTTTCACTCCTAGAAAAGAAAGTACTAATGAACTACAACTTGAACTTAAATATATTGAAATACCTAAAATAAATTGGACTAAATAATCTGTCATAACTTTATATTTCCTAACAAAATCAATTTCTTCTGTAAATACTTTAACTTTACAATTTGGATTTGTACACTCATATTTGTGAACTCTTATTTTTAACCATACTATTTTATTATGTATTGGAGTATCTTGAACTGTCCTTACGTAATATTCATGACATTCAGAACTTACATGTTTACATTCAGGACACTGGCATTTTTCCTTCTTTGATTCTATATTTAAGATAATTTCATTTGATTTTTCTTCCATATTCGTTACTGGATATTTTTCTCCATATAAAAATGTATTATTCATACTGCTTCTCCTTCTGTCTTAAACATGATACCAAAATTTTCCAATAATAAAAAGTAGGAATACATCCTACTTCCTATTATTGGTTAATCCGCAAACTTTCGGAAGAACCGATTTCTACTCAGTCCCTTTATTAATTTAATATAAATTTCTAGTGTTTATAAATGTCTAATAGTTTTATTCTACTTTCTTTTATCATATTTTAATGGTATACTTAACTAGTAGAAAAGAGGTTAATTATGACAGATATTATTAATACAATTATTTTAGGAATTATTCAAGGAATTGCGGAGTTTTTGCCTATTTCAAGTAGTGCTCATTTAATTATTTTTAGGGACCTTTTTGGCATTGGTGCTGATATGTCTACTAAAGTGGCTTTATGCTTTGATTTAGCATTACACTTAGGTACTTTGTTAGCGATAGCGGTATTCTTCTTTAAAGACTTTTTAAATATGGTTATAAAAGGAGTAACTAAAGGTGTTAAAGATAAGGATGGTAAACTATTCTGGCAAATAGTAGTTGCTACTATTCCTGCTGCTATCGTAGGTGTTTTATTTGAAGATGTTATTGAAGATGCTATTAGAACTAACTATCTTTTAATTGCAACAGCTCTAATAGTAATGGGTATTATCATCTATCTTGTAGATAAAAATAGTAAAGAAGAGAAAAACACTAAGGAACTATCTTTTAAAGATGCTATTATTATTGGTTGTTCTCAAGTCTTTGCCTTAATACCAGGTTTTTCTCGTAGTGGTACAACAATTGCAAGTGCTAGATGTTTAAAAGTAGATAGAGAAAGTGCAGCTAAATTTTCCTTTTATCTATCAGCACCTGTTGTTCTTGGAGCCTGTGTTCTTCAGTTACTTGATGATGGAGCAGTAGAATTAATAATGCAAAATGCCACTATCTTTATCTTAGGAATTGTTGTATCATTTGTTACTGGTTTAATTTGTATTAAATTTTTACTACAATATCTTAAAAAACATGACTTTAAACTATTTATGATTTATCGTATTATCTTAGCTTTAATTGTTATTATAACAGTAATACTTTAAATTTTAAGGAGGAAACACTATGTTAGATAAGTCATTTCAAGAAATATATAATAATATAAAAAATGATGTTAAAAGTACTCAATTAAAAGTTATGACAAACGCCAATACTGATTTGGTAAATTTGTACTACAGAATTGGTAAAACAATTAATGAAAATTATACTTGGGGAAATAAGTTTGTAGAAAATTTGGCTTTAGAATTAAAACTAACATTTCCTAATTTAAAGGGATTTTCTGTTCGTAATTTAAATTATATGAAAGCATTTTATAATGAGTATAAAAATGATAATGAATTTTTGCAACTGGTTGCAAAATTACCATGGAAACATAATATTACCTTAATGCAAAAAGTTAAGGATAAGAATATTCGTAAATGGTATATAGAGAAATGTTTAGAAGAAGGATGGTCTGATAGTATTCTTGTTTATCAGATAGATACTGATTTATATAATAGACAGGTTAAAAATGTAAAACATAATAATTTTAAAGTAACTTTAAAAGAAAATAGTGATCTTGCTAATAATATTATGAAAGAACCTTATGTATTTGATTTAATTGAATTAACTGAAGACTATAAAGAAAGAGAACTTGAAAATAAGATGCTAGAACGCTTAAAAAATGTGTTATTAGAATTGGGTAGTGGTTTTTCTTTTGTGGGTAACCAATATAAAATAACAGTAGGTGATGAAGATTTTTATATAGATTTATTATTTTATCATATTAAACTAAAATGTTATATCGCTGTAGAACTTAAAGTAGGTAAGTTTAAACCTGAATTTGGCAGTAAGATGGGCTTTTATTTAACAGCATTAGATGAACAAGTTAAAGATGATAATGATAATCCATCTATTGGTATTATTTTATGTTCTAGCAAAAATAACCAAATAGTAGACTATACTTTAAAATATATTAATAAACCCGTAGGAGTTAGTGAATATAAAATATTTAATGAACTTCCTGATAACTTGTTAAAAGATTTCCCAACTGAAGATGAAATAAATTTATATATGGATATAGATGAGGAGTGATAACTTATGCATAATACACTTGCTTTATTTATAACATTCTTATTAGGATTTTTTATCATTATAGGTGTTATAATAGCATTCTTTTTAAAGAAACAAAAGAAAGTCTTAGACTTTATCTTTGCCTTTGCACTTTCAATTCTTACAATGCTAATATTAACAGATTTGTTAGGACATACTATAGAGCATTTAGGTATTAAACATATTTATCTATTTATTCTTTTCACTTGTCTTGGACTTTTAATCTTTAAAATAATAGATGATTTTGTTCCTGAACATGAAGATGTTAAGATGACTAAGAAAGAAGAGAAGAAAAATATTGTTCATATTGGTGTTCTTGCTACTATTGCCTTAATCATTCATAATTTTGTTGAAGGTATGGCTATTTATTTAACTGCTACTAATGATATTAATTTAGGTATAATGATGGCTTTAGGGGTTGGACTTCATAATGTTCCTTTAGGAATAATTGTTACTACAACCTTAAATAATGATGAAAAACTAGGTAAATATCTATTTTGTATAATATCTTTATTTATTTCTAGTTTTGTAGGAGGTTTATTACTTTACTTATTAAATATTAATGCTGTTAGTGATATTGTAATAGGTTCCTTACTTGCTCTTACTATAGGTATGCTTTTATATATTATTATCTTTGAGTTATATCCTAAAGTTAAGAAGACTTCTAATAAAAAGATTACTATTATTGGGTTAGGCTGTGGTGTTATAATCGCAATACTTGCAATGATTATAGGTTAGGTGAAGTTTTATGTTTGATACAGTTTGTTATATTTTTCTTTTATTTATATTTTATTCTTTCATTGGTTATATTTTAGAAATTATTAGTTGTACTTTACATGATAAGAAAATTGTTTTAAATAGAGGTTTCTTTTTGGGACCATATTTACCAATATACGGAATATGTTGTTTGTTAATGGGCTCATTTATTATAAGATATAAATCTGATTTAGCTACAGTCTTTGTCATGAGTGCCTTTGTCTGTACTACTGTTGAATATATTACTAGTTATGTCTTAGAAAAGATTTTTAAAGCAAGATGGTGGGATTATAGTGATAGAAGATTTAATATTGAAGGAAGAGTTTGCCTATTTAATGCCTTTCTTTTTGGTATAGGGGGAGTCTTCTTTACCTATGTTCTTAATCCTGTAGTGGTATCTATTGTAGGTAAACTTCCTATACTAGCTTTAAGAATAGTAGCGGTTATTTTAATGTTTATTTTTCTTAGTGATGTTATTATTACTATTAGAACTCTTTATCAAGTTAAAGTATCATCACGAAAATTTAAAAGTCGTGATGTAACCGCTGAGATTACAAAACTAATAAGAGAAGAACTTACTAAGAAACGAGATATTAAGACTAATTTCTTTGTTAGACATATGTTAAATGCCTTTCCTTGGATAAATATTAGTGATTACAATAACCCTCTTAGTAAATTAAAAAGATATAGTTTAAAAGGAATAAAAAAGAAACAAAAATAATTGTCAAGTTGTGTAGAAATATTTTAAAGACTAAGATAAATATTAAAAAAGATGATATACTTTATAGTTAGAAAGGGATAAATATGAAAATAAAAGAAGATATTAATAAATATATATTTAGAGGTTATGATATTAGAGGAGTTGTTCCTACTGATATTGATGTTGATACTGCTTACACTATAGGAGTTGGGTTTGGTAGTAAATTAATAGATTTAGGAAAAGATAAATGTGTTGTAGGGCATGACAATAGATTATCTTCTCCTGATTTACATCAAGCTTTAATTCAAGGACTTATTGATACAGGAATTAATGTTTATGATTTAGGACTATGTACAACTCCAATGTATTATTTTGGTTGTATTGATTTAAGTATTGATTCAGGTATTATGATAACGGCAAGTCATAATCCTAAAGATGAAAATGGTTTTAAGTTTGCCTTTAAAAATTATGATAATGCTAAAGGAAAAGAGATAGAGGACTTCTATAACTATATAAAGCAAGGTAAGTTTCATTATGGAGAAGGCTCTATTACTAAAAAAGATGTAAAAGAAGATTATTTAAGTGCTTTGACAGATAATTTATCTTTTGGGAAAAGAAAAGTTAAAGTAGTACTTGACCCTGGTAATGGAACAACTTCTATTCTTTTAGATGATGTCTTTAAAAGAGTAGATGTAGATTATACCATTATTAATGGAGAAAGTGATGGAAGTTTTCCTAATCATCATCCAGACCCATCTATTGAAAGTAATTTAGACGAGTTAAAACAAGCAGTTATAGATAGAAAAGCAGATGTTGGTCTTGCTTTTGATGGTGATGGTGATAGAGTAGGAGTTATCTCAGGTAGTGGTAAGTTTATACCAATAGATTACTATATGATTATAATTATTAGAGATATCATTAATAAAGTAAGTAATAAGACTTTTCTTTATGATGTTAAATGTAGTAAGAGTCTAGAAGATGAGATAATTAAACTAGGGGGAACACCTTACTGTTATAGAACAGGTAATTCATATACTAAAGCGAAAGTTAAAGAGTTAGACCTTGCTTTTGGAGGAGAACTATCAGGTCATGTTTACTTTAGAGATAAATTCTTAGGCTTTGATAGTGGTATTTATGCTGGGCTTAGATTATTAGAGATACTTTCTAATACTAAAAAATCTGTTGATGAATTATTAGAGGGTATTAATAGATATTATTCTACACCAGAGACTAAATATAAAACTCGTGATGAGATAAAATTTGAGGTTGTTAAAAAAATAGAAGATTATTGTAAAGAAAAAGGTTTTACTTATAATAATATAGATGGAGTAAGAGTTACTTTTCTTGATTCATGGGCTAGTGTAAGAGCATCTAATACAGGACCTAATTTGACAGCAAGGTTTGAAGCATCTAGTGAAGAAAGACTTGAAGAAATTAAAAATGAATTTGAAAGTTTAATCTTTAAGTACAATAAATAATTTTAAACATATCTTATAATAGGAAGGACGATAATATGAAAGTTGTTATAACAGCAGGAGGAACAGGGGGACATATATTTCCAGCTTTAGCATTAATATCTAAATTAAAAGAAAAAGATAAAGATGTAGAGATACTATATATTGGGACAACTGATAGAATGGAGAAAGATATTATTCCTAAACAGGGTATCCCTTATGTGGGAATAGAAATGAAAGGACTAAATAGAAAGAATATCTTTAAGAATATAGAGGTTATGAAGACCTATTTTAGGGCATGTAAAACTGCTAAAGCAGAGTTACTTAAGTTTAAACCAGATGTAGTTGTAGGTTTTGGTGGTTATATAGAGGCACCTGTTATATATTCTGCTTCTAAACTAAAAATAAAGACTATTATTCATGAACAAAATTCTATTCCTGGAGTATCTAATAAATTCCTGTCAAGATATGTAGATAAAGTATTAGTATCATTTAAAGAGAGCATTAAAGACTTTCCAAAAGATAAAACTATATATACAGGTAATCCTCGTAGTGAGCAGATAAAAGATATCGAAAAGATTAGTAAAACAACCTTAGGCTTTAAAAAAGATAGTCCTCTTGTTATAATAGTTATGGGTTCACTTGGTTCTTTAACAATGACTAAGAAGTTAAAAGAGACATTGCCTTTATTTAAGAGGAAAAACTATCAAGTTTTACTTATAACAGGTAAAAACTATTATGACGATTATAAAGATATAAAACTAAGTAGTAATGTAAAACTAGTACCTTTTTGTGATAATTTAATAGGTTTAATGAAGGATGCAGATTTAATTGTTACTAGAAGTGGGGCTTCTACTATTGCAGAAATTACTAGTATAGGACTACCTGCTATTATGGTACCTAGTCCTTATGTTACTAATAATCATCAGTATATAAATGCTAAGAGTCTAGAAGATGATGGTGCCTGTATAATATTAGAAGAGAAAGACTTTGATAAGAATAGTTTAGTTAAATTAGTAGATAAGACTATTAATGATAAAGAGAAATTAAAATCTATGAAGAGTGCTTTATTAAAAAGAAGAGTAGAGGATAGTGCAACTAGAATATATGAAGAGATTATAAAATTAGTTAGGGATGAATAAGATGAAGGAGTTTTTAAAAGAAGTAGAATCTAATGATATAGGTAAGATTCAAAAAGATGTGTTCGCTAGTAAGTTTACTACTTATAAAGTAGGAGGATTAGTTAGAGCGATAATATATCCTAAAAATACTGATAAGTTAGTATTACTTTGTAAACTTATTAGAAAATATAATATTAAATATAAGATACTTGGTAATGGCAGTAATCTATTATTTAGTGATAAGACTTATGAAGGAGTTTTAATTAAGTTAGATGAATTTAATAAAATAGAGTTCTTTGGTACTAAAGTAATCTGTGGTGCAGGAGCAAGTTTAATGAAAGTAGCAAGAGAATCTATTAAAAAAGGTCTTGCAGGTTTAGAATTTGCTTGCGGTATACCAGGAACAATTGGTGGAGCAGTTTATATGAATGCTGGAGCTTACAAAAGTGATATGGGTTATATTACAAGAGGTGTTAAAGTTTTAACAGATGATTTAAAGATTATAACTCTAACTAATGAAGAGATGGATTTCCATTATCGCAGTAGTTTCTTACAGTCTCATCCTAACTATATATGTTTAGAAGCAACCATAAGTTTGACTAAAGGTGATAGAAATGCTTTAGAAGCAGTTGTAAAGGATAGAAGAGAAAGACGAGTTAAATCACAGCCTTTAACTTATCCTAGTGCGGGAAGTGTTTTTAGAAATCCAGAGAATGCTGACCCATCAGGTAAATTAATAGAAGATTTAGGGCTTAAAGGACTTACTAAAGGAGGAGCAGAAGTTAGTAATATTCATGCTAATTTTATAATTAATAAGAATAATGCAAGTGCTAAAGATATCCATGATTTAATACTATTTGTAAAAGATGCAGTTAAAGAACATTATGGAATAGATTTAAGAGTAGAACAAGAATTTGTAAATTGGGAGTAAGTGTGATATATGGCTAAAGTAATCAAGAAGAAAAAACTAAGACTATTACCGTTTTTAATATTTATTATAGTAATCGCTGTAATAGTTTTTGTATGCTTATTTGTTCTTGATACTAAAGTCAAAAATATTATTATTACAGGTAATGAAGTACTTAGTGATGATGATATAATAGAACTTGCAGGACTTACAGATTATCCTAGCTTCTATAAGACTTTAAATTTAACTATGAAAAATAGTATTGAAGAGAATCCACTTGTTAAGAATGTTGATATAAATAGAAGTTTCTATCATGTAATAGAAATAGATGTAGAAGAGTATCAAATACTTTATAAAAGAGAAGATAATGGTAAGTATGTTTTAGAAAATAAAGAAGAAGTAACTCTTAATAAAGAGACTCCTTATACTATACCTAGATTAATTAATGAGATACCTAAGAAGATATTAAATAGATTTATTAAATATTATAAAAGGGTTGATTTAAGTATTAGAGAGAAGATTAGTGAAATAAAGTATGACCCTAATGACATTGATGAAGAGAGACTTTTACTTTATATGGATGATGGTAATAGCGTTTATATAACTATTACTAAGTTTGAAAGATTAAATTATTATAATGATGTTCTACCACAATTAGATGGCAAGAAAGGTTATTTATATTTAGATTCTGGAAATCATTTCCAGATTATGCAATAAATAAAGAAGCACTTAGGCTTCTTTATTTAGTTTTTCTAGTTCTTCAATACTTAAACCAGTATTTTTAGAGACAACTTCTATAGGCATGCCATCTTTAAGAAAGTTTTTAGCAACTGTCTTTTTTCCTTCTTCAAGTCCTTCAACCTTTCCGTCTGCCTTTCCATCATCATAGCCCCAGTTACGAGCGGTATTAATCATTTTTTTCTGCATCAATTCATTATCATATGCTAATCCAAACTTATCATTAAGTCCTAGCCTTTCTAATTCATCCACAATTTTCAATGCCTCCTATTGTTATTAGCTGTTTAATGCTCCTATCAATTTGCTTACCTCTTCTTCACTTAAGCTCGTTACTTTTATTATATCTTCTTTAGGTGTACCTATATTAAGAAGTTTCTTAGCAATTTCTATTTCTTTTGCTTTGGCACCCTCTTCTTTTCCTTTAGTAATTCCATTTTCGTAACCATCATCATAGCCATCAAGTCTTGCTGAGTTTATTTCTTTTCTTCTCATCTTTTCAGCATCATAAAGGACTCTAAACTCATCATTTTCACTTAATCTTTCTAGTTCTTCCACTACTTTCAAAGCCTCCTCATTACCATTAGCAATATCTCTCATCTCTTCAAATGACTCTGCTCTAAACATTGCTAAATATGTTTCTTTCTCGTTACTACCATTATAACGAACATTTTTAAGACTTGCAAGATATATGTCATAAATTTTTATTTCATCTATAACATCATTATATTTTTCATTTATTAAATCATATCCAACACTGATCGCTTCTTTATCTTTCTTATATTTAGAATTATTAAAGTTAATAAGAATAGTACGCATCTTCTTAAAATCTTCCCCTTCTACTAGTCCTCCTCCTGCAATAGCATATAGATACTTCCTAGCTTTTAATAAAGTCCTTTTATCAGCATTTTTATTCATTTCTATTATAATAAAATCATTATCTTTCTTTAGTAGTATATCTAGCCTATAATCTCTTGCAATATTTCCACTATTTATCTCATTATTATAAAGTTCATATTCACTTATATCGACATTAGTTGTTGATTTAATTATCTTTTTAAAAAAATCTCTATAATCTTTAAACATATACTTAAAGGTACTGTCCGCTAAAAGGGTTACAAAGTTATCATTTTCATTATTTTCCATTAATTTACCTCACTTTCTAAAATTTGTTTCATACATGTATGCAGTAAGTACACTAACACATGGAGGAAATTAATGCAAAAAGAGGATTTTGAAAATTCAATAAAAAAAGAGGCTGAATTTATTAAATTCGCCTAGAGAAAATTCAAAATTGACCCCTAAAATAGAGACCAATTTACAAAATTCATACTTTTTTTACTTTTTGTAAATATTTTGTAATTTGCAAATAACTTACTTGCATTACCCTTATATTTATTTTATAATCTAATTATAAGAATAAAGAGTATTAAGAATAGTAAATTGTATATACTATAAGATATAGGAGTGAAGTAAGAATGGAAAAAGATAATAATAAAAAGAAGAAGATAATAACAATAGTTATAAGTATAATAATTATATTAGTATTAGCTTTAGCGATAAGTTATGCTTATTTTTCTACACAGTTAACAGGAAGTGACCAAATAGTAAAAGTAGGAACATTGGATTTAGTACTAGATGAGACCAGTGAAGGGATAACTTTAGATAATGTCGTAGGGATAAGCGATAGTGAGGGTCTGTCTTTAGATGGTTCTACTTTTGAATTAAGGAATAATGGTAATAAGGCCGTAGATTATACAATCTATTTAGATGATAATACTATAGGAGAGGCAGATACTAGAATAGATGATAAGTATTTAAAGTATAATCTAAATAAAAATGGTGCAGATAGTGGAGCGACTTTACTAACTAGAATAGGTGCTAATCCTAATAGAGTTTTAGATAGTGGAACTATAGAAGGAAAGACTACAAACACTTATAAATTAAATCTATGGATAACCGATGAAGTAGATGGAAATTATTCGGGACAAGTATTTAGTGGTAAGTTAAGAGTAGAGGTTAGTCAAGAGAGGCCAACAGTTGCTAAAGTTCTACTTGCAGATAATGCTAATAATATAGATACAACAGATCCAGATCAAACATTTATAACTGGAACTAACCCAAACAATTATATATGGTACTCTGGTAAATTATGGAGAGCAGTATCAATAGATCCAAATGATAATAGTGTAAAGTTAGTAACCCAACATAATATAAGTGCAATTTCCTATGATGATAACAGTAGTGCTTTTGAAGGTAGTCATATGGAAGAGTGGCTAAATGATACAACAGTAGATGGTTTCCTTGGAAATTTAAGAAATCCTAAAGAATTTATAAAGATGGATAGTAAATGGAATGCAACAGAGACTACATCTTCAAGTAAACCTGAGTCCACAACAATGATAGAGGATACTGTAGGAATTTTAAATCTTTATGAATATACAATGAGTGGCAAATCTACTAGCTATTTAAATAATGGACTTTATTGGTGGACTTTAACACCATATAGTTCATCTAACTTGTGGAATGTAAGTAATAATGGTAATACACGTGCAAATTCACTTTTTGGTAATTTGTTTGGTGTAAGGCCATCCGTAAATTTAAAACCTGAAATAAAAATAGTGGATGGCAATGGTACAGAAGAAAATCCATATAGATTAATGGGAGACAATGATACTAACCTTTCCGGAACAAAACTAAATACCAGATATAGTGGAGAATATATTAGTTTTGGTAATGATGAAAACAATTTATATAGAATAGTAAGTCATGAGACAGAAGGATTAACTAAGATAACAAGTGCGGACACTTTAAAAGAAAATGGAACCTTTAAATTTATAACTTTTGGAGATGATGTATATTATTCAAATACGAATATGATAGGAAGTTTTCTTAATGGAGAATATTTAACTAGCGGTTATTATTTAACAGAAGAACAAGTAAATATGATAGAAGATAATATAACATGGTATTTAGGGACTGTCGCAAGTGATAAAAACTATAAACTAGCAAAATATACAGATGAAACTATGAGTAATTTAACTTCTAATATAACAAGAGCTAAAGTAGGATTATTAAGATTGGGAGAATTAATGACAGGACAATTTGATAAAAATAGTGCAAATGGTAACGGTTATTGGTTATTATCCCCGCGCAATATGACCATCGTGTATGTCGTTAGTGATGCTGGTAACATCAATACCATTCCAGCTCCTACATATGGCATAAAACCATCCCTAAACCTTAAATCAAACATCATAATAACAGGTGGTGACGGTACTTTACAGAATCCATTTGAAATTGAACTAGCTAGTTAAGAGTATCTTTTATAGATATTCTTTTCTTTTTCCCATAATTTCCCATAATTCTTTTATAATTTTCACACTTTTAATTGATATGATTAATGTGTAAAAGAAAGGAAGTGGTAAATGTAGTAGAGAATTTTAAGTTACGTTTACAACTATAGTTTTTTTACATAAATTATAGAAAAGAAAGGATGTGATGAGCCTACTTGTAGGCAAAATAATAAAATAATGTTATACTAGGGGTAGGTGGTGTCTATGTATAAAATATGTTTAGTTGAAGATGAAACTGATTTGGTGGCTGTAGTTAAAATGTATCTAGAAAAAGCAGGTTATGACGTTGTTACCTTTACTAAAGGAGCTGATGCAATTAACTATATTGGAAACCCTGTCGATGCCTGGATTCTAGATATTATGTTAGGAGATGATGTTAATGGCTATGATGTAATCAAAGCAATTCGTGAAAAATATCCCCTTGTACCTGTAATATTTACATCGGCAAGAGATCAGGATTTGGACCGGATTTTAGGCCTTGAGTTAGGTAGCGATGATTACATTACTAAACCGTATTCTAGTAAAGAACTTGTTTTAAGAGTTAATAATATTATAAAAAGGGTATATCAATCTACTGAATCTAAAATAATTAATTACTTAGATTATACTATAGATTTAGATAAACGTATTGTAAGTGTTAAAGATAAACCTATTAAACTTACAACACTAGAGTTTGATTTACTTGTATTATTAGTAGAAAACCTAAATAAAAGTTTTTCAAGAGAAGATATACTTGATGCTGTATGGGGAAATGATTACTTTGGAAGCGATAGAGCTGTCGATGATTTAGTTAGAAGATTAAGAAAGAAAATGCCTTTATTAAACGTTAATACTATCTATGGATATGGATATAGACTAAGTGCATGAAATACTTTAATAAACTAGCTCATCAGTTATTAATATTAATAATAGTAGTATTTCTAGCTTTCTTTCTAACCTTAGGAATTATCTTACCACAAGTCATTGTCCCTTCCGCTGAAAGTAATATCTATAGTTATTTAAGAGAACCTCTTGAATTTGTTCAATCAGATATTAATGAAGACTTAGTTACAACTGAGATTGCTTACCTATATGAAATAGGAAATACAGTTGCCTATTCAGATAATATTCATGATATTATAGATTTTAAAGACGTTAATGATATCATGGATGTCTTTACCGATAATTACGGAAAATTTATTTATAAAAATCAAATTTATTATTATTATACACTCCATAATGATGATGTTACTAAAATAGCTCTTACCAATGATACTTATATTGAAAAGACTAAACAAGATATATTAGACGCTGTCTTCCCTGTAGTAATAGTAGCTTTTCTAGTAATAGCTTTTATCCTTATACTTTGGGGAAGCCTTATAGTTAGAAAAATAGAAAAGTTAAAAGAAAAAATAGACAACATTGATAATGATCAATATGATCATAGTATATCATTTCAAATTGACGATGAAATGCGTTCATTAGAATTGGCTATTGAAGATATGCGAGTCTCTTTAAAGAACCAAGAAGAATATCGCAATCAAATGTATCAAAATATTTCACATGATTTTAAAACACCTCTCACCGTAATAAAATCATATATAGAAGCTTATAATGATAAAATAGAAGATGCTAATACTGTAATTGATGTTATTAGTGAACAGACTGATAAGCTAGAATTAAAAGTTCATTCACTTCTTTATTTGAATAAATTAGATTACTTGAAAGATAATAAAAAAGTAGACTATAAGTTAGTAGATATCAAAGAAATAGTAAATACGGCGATAAAAGAATTTAAGTTTAGAAGAAAAGATGTTAAGTTTGAAGTTTCTTTTGATAAGAATAGTAAATTTTATGGTACTCATGATTACTTTGAGACTGTAATAGATAATTTACTTGCTAACTTCATGAGATATGCAGAGTCTACAATTAAAATTACTGCCAAAAATAACCGTTTAACCTTATATAATGATGGCCCTAATATCGATGATACTCTCCTTGAAGGAATCTTTACTCCGTTCCGGAAAGGTATTAAGGGTGAATTTGGATTAGGACTTTCAATAGTCAAGAAAACCTTATTACTAATGAACTATGATATTAAAGTTAAGAACGAAAAAAAAGGTGTATCCTTTATAATTTATAAAAAGACTTCTAAATAATAGAGGTCTTTTTGGTTGTTATGCTTCTTTTAGACTGTTTTCATTCAATAAAAAGTCATATAAACTCATATAAATTATTCCATCCTCATCTTGCCATTTAATAAAATGATCATAAACAATAACTATTTTTTTGAAATTATCACCTACATTTAAAAGTGATTGTACTTCTTGTTCTTTTTTATTGTTATCTTCAATGCTATATACAGATTGAATGTAATACTTATCGCTACCTTTGTTAGCGACAAAATCAACTTCAAGTTGTTTATAATCCTTTTTACCATTTTCGATACTTCTTTTTTCTACAAGTCCAACATCAACATTAAAACCTCTTCTTCTAAGTTCAATATATATTATATTTTCCATTATATGTGTTCTTTCTAATTGTCTAAAATTAATTAAACTGTTTTTAATACCTATATCTACAAAATAATATTTAGATGGAGTTTCAATATATTTTTTTCCCTTTACATCAAATCTTTTAGATTTCTCAATTAAGAAAGCTTCTTCTAAATATTTTAAGTATAAAGATATTGTTTTATTTGTAATACTTTTATTTCCTTTACTTACAAATGTATTATATAGTTTAGTTGGATTAGTAAGAGAACCTATACTTGAAGATATTATTTCAATTAAAGTTTTTAACTCATCATCATTTCGTATATCATTTCTTTCAACTACATCATTGATATATACATTATCTTTTTGATAATTTAAATAATCAATTTTTTCTTCTCTTGTTTTAAAAGTAGTAATTAAAGGAAGTCCTCCATAGTTTATATACTCATCTAAGCCTTTTACTTCATTATCATCATAAACTGACATAAACTCAGAAAAACTTAAAGGGTAAACTCTTACTTCATCTCCACGACCTCTAAATTCAGTAATTATATCACTTGATAGAAACTTAGAATTACTTCCTGTTACATATACATCTAGATTTGGTTTTCTCAAGAAACTATTTAAAACACTTTCAAAATTATCTACTTTTTGAATTTCATCTAAAATAATATAATAAGTTTTATCATCAATAACTTTATTCATAACATATTCGTAAAGTTTTTTCGGATTAGTGTATTCTTCATTTTCAATAGAATCTAATTCTAATTTTATAATATGTTTTTCATCGACACCATTTTCTAATAAATAATTCTTAAAAATAGGATCAAGTAAATATGATTTACCACATCTTCTTATACCTGTAACTATTTTTATAAGATGATTTTCTTTTTTAGTTATTAACTTATTTAAATAATAATTTCTTTCAATTTCCATAGCAATTCTCCTTTATAAGTTATTAATAGTATATACTAAAATATGGTATTTATCAATAGTTATTCCAAAAAAACTGGAAATGGACAGTTTTTTTGGAATAGAATTGTGTTTAGACTTCTAAATAATAGAGGTCTTTTTGGTTATATTAATAATGGTGATAATTATGAATATATTAATAACTGGTGCTAGAAGTAATATTGGGTATAATTTAGGTAAATCTTTAGCATTACGTGGTCATATTGTTTATGCAGGATGTAAGACTTTAAAGGAAAAGAAAGCTTTAGAAGAGAAAATTAATCATGAGAAGATTATCATGTTTCCTGTTGTCTTAAATCTTTTAGATAATGACTTTAATATTATAGAGGAACTTGATATAGACTGTTTGATATTACATGCTTCTATTGGTAATGGAGGTAGTATCTTAGAGATATCTAATGATAGATTTAATGAAGTAATTGATGTTAATATTAAAGGTAATTTTAGACTATTACAGAAGTATTTAAGATACTGTTATTATCATAAAAGACATGGTAAAGTCTTTATAACCTCATCCCTTGCGGTGTTTTATCCTTTACCATATTTATCTACTTATACATCAAGTAAATTATACTTTGTTAGTCTTGCAAATACGTTAAAGTTAGAACTCTTATATCAAGGTCTTGATGTAAGTATCTCTTTAATACTTCCAGGAGCTTATTATACAGGCTTTAATGATTTGATGATAGATAATAAATCTAAAGATGAATATATCGTTAAAGATAAGGCTCTTGTAATGACTAAATACCAAAAGATAATATTTAGTCTATTAGAAGAGATTGATTATAGTGACTTAGTTAAAGAAGTAGTTAGAGAGATAGAGAAAGATAAACCTAAATTTATTATAAGTAGACCATTTAGCCAAAAAATATTTACAAAACTATATGTCTTAATTAAAACTTTTATAGTATAATAGAGTGTATGTAAAAGAGGGATGTATATGGATACTAAGACATATTTAAATAATATAAGAGATAAGAATGATGATAATAGCGTTAAATATGATAAGATGATTAGTGAAATACCTTATATTACTAATCCTAAAGACTTAGAGAAATTAAAAGAAATACTTAAGGAGTTAAAAACTGAAAATAAAGATTTATATGACTATATTATCTCTTTATTAAAAACTACTGATGACTTAAATGAGTTGTTTCTTTTATATAAAGAGTATAAAGAAGCGAAGTTAAGAGAAGAAGTACTAGACAATGAGGTTAGGGCTAAGGATATAGAGTTCAATAACATTAAAGAAGATTTAAGTGATAAAGAAGATGATTTAAAAGACTTTGATAAAGTTGCTAAAGACCTTAAATCTACAGGTAAGATTCTTGATGATTTAAGTTCTACTACTAGTATTAACTTAGATAGAACATTTAACGATTTAGAAAAAGAAGATGCTAAGAAATTAGGATTTGGTACTAAAGCATTGCTTGCTTTAGGAAGTTTTCTTGCTTTTAAAAATAATCATAATATCGTAGGAACATTACTTGCAACATATCTTTCTTATAAAGTCTTAAGTGAGTTATTATCTTCTAATAAAAATAATTATATAGATTTATGTAATGAATATATAGATAGTTTAGAGACTTATAAAGATAATGCTCTAGAAATAGAGAAAAACTTATTAAGTAACCTAGATAATATTGAAAAAGTAGAAAGTGATTTAAAGACTAAATATAAAGCTTATCTAAGAGAAAGTGAATTTAAAAGAATCTTTAAAATAATAAATGATATTAAAGATACTGTTAAATATAGTCTCAAAGACATAGATAAAACTAAAGATGATATAGATAGAAGTATAGATAATGGTAAAGCGAAAGTAAAGGTAATGGAAGGGTAATTTTTCATTGAATTATATAATTTATTATGGTAGTATAAAACTACATTGATGTATCAGGGAGGTAAAGTTATGAAAAAAATAACTACAACAAAAAAAGAAAAAGATTTTTATAATATTGAAATTATTATAGATGATGTTGCTCTTATAAAGTCATCTATAAGTGGGAAGAATGGACTATTAGATATTAAAACAAATGAACTTATTGGAGAGCTTGATTATTATAATATAAAAGTTGATGAACTTAATAAGCTTTACTATCAAATTAAAAATGTAGATAGCAAGAAAGTAATAAGCATCTATGACATTATGAATAAAAAATATTTAGTACGTGATTTCGATATTGTTAGTAGTTTTAGTTTGGCAGCGACAGGAATTGGTCTCATTTATATACTTAAATCACCAGTTGATGAGAAAATACATTTATTTGATGTAATTAAGTGTAGAGATAAAGATAATATATTCGATAAACAATTAAATAATGTAACTTATTTTGATGATGGCCTAAAAAATACAAGTTATATATTAACAGATATTAATGATAAGAAAACTATATATTTAATGGGTAAATGTTAATCTTTAAATTATTTAATATTAAAACTTAACGAATTTTCAAAATTAAAT